>JALUYM010000093.1 GCA_027018745.1 Bacteroidales bacterium
CCAGTGCATTGTGATGGGTAACAAACGGGCGGGCTGCCGCGCCACCGGGAATGGGCTGCAGGATCGGGGTTTCTACCTCAAGATAACCTTTTTCGTTCAGGAATTCGCGCATTGAACGAAGAACCTGTGCCCGTTTCACAAAAATATCGCGAACATGTTCGTTTACAACCAAGTCAACATAGCGTTGCCGGTAGCGCTGGTCCGGATCAGTAAATGCATCGTAAACCTTCCCATCTTTTTCTTTTACAATAGGCAGCGGTCGCAACGACTTGGCCAGTACGGTAAACCCGGTTACATGTACTGTTATTTCTCCCATTTGTGTCGTAAAGACATACCCTTTCACTCCGATAAAATCGCCAATGTCAAGCAGTTTCTTGAAAACCGTATTGTACATGGTCTTGTCCTCATCAGGGCAAATATCATCCCGTTTAAAATAGAGCTGAATACGTCCGGTTGAATCCATGAGTTCGGTAAAAGAGGCTGCTCCCATGATGCGACGGCTCATAATACGTCCGGCCATACTAACCTGCTGAAAAAGTGTATTGTCTTTTGGAAACTGCTCCTGTACCTCTTTTGCATAGGCATTTACAGGGTAAGCTGCCTGTGGATAAGGATTGATACCCAGCTTTTTCAATTCGTTCAAAGCGTTACGCCTGACGAGTTCCTGTTCGCTCAACTGCTGCATTGGCATTTTGTTTAAAAATTTTTGCAAAGATAAAACTTATGCTAATAGAAACACCCGTACCATCTTTCAGCAATAACGCATTAAAATATTATTTATCTACCTTATTTTCATTTTTAAAAAAATTGTACATTTGCACCCCGATTGTCCGATGGTGTAATGGCAGCACTGCAGATTTTGGTTCTGCCGGTTCAGGTTCGAGTCCTGGTCGGACAACAGAGGTTAAACGAGAATGAGATGGAGGGGACGGATGTCCCCTCTTTTATTGAAAAAATGATCAGTGAAAAACAAATAAAACAATGGGCTGAAGAACAGCTGAAAGGTACAGACCTTTTCGTTGTACACACAAAAGTAAGCAATGACAATGCCATTCATGTGGTAATTGACAGTGATACCAGCGTAACCATTGAGCATTGTATGGCCCTGAGCCGTTACATTGAGCAGCATCTGGACCGCGACAAAGAAGACTTTGAACTGAAAGTACTTTCGGCCGGCCTGGAATTTCCGTTCAGCATGTTGCGCCAGTACCAAAAATACGTGGGAAAACGAATACAGGTTAAACTGGAAGACGGTCGTGAAAAAAAAGGCATTTTACAGGAGGCTGAAACAGGACACATTGTTTTACAAGAAGAAACAGAAAAAAAATACAAAAAAACAATAAAACGAATAACCGGCGGGAGCATTCGTATTCCCATGGATGACATCAAACAAGCCAGGGCGGTTATTGAATTTTAACAGACAAAAACTGAAAGAAATGGATAATATTAATTTGGTCGAAAACTTCTCTGAATTCAAAGAATTCAAGAATATTGACAGGGAAACCATGATGCGCATCATCGAAGATGTGTTCCACAGCATGCTGGCCAAAAAGTATGGTGAAGAAAGTAATTTCGATGTCATCGTCAATATCGACCGTGGCGATTTGGAAATCTGGCACAACCGCGAAATTGTGGAAGACGGGGAAGTAGAAAACCCTAATACACAAATTGCCTTTTCGGATGCCATTAAAATTGAACCCGACTTTGAAGTAGGTGAAGAAGTTTCCGAACAAATTTTTCTTTCCGACTTCGGGCGCAGGGAAATATTGAACGTGCGCCAGGCATTGGTTGCCCGTGTTATGGATTACGAAAAAGACAATATCTATAAAAAATACAAAGAAAAGGTCGGCGATGTAATCACCGCAGAAGTTTACCAGATATGGAAAAAAGAGATCCTGTTGCTCGATGATGAAAACATCGAACTGATCTTACCCAAATCCGAGCAAATCCCTTCCGATTATTTCAAAAAAGGCGACAATATCCGTGCCGTCGTATCAAAAGTGGATTTAAGAAACAACAGCCCTGTCATTATCCTTTCGCGTACTTCGCCGGTATTTCTGGAACGTCTTTTCGAACAGGAAGTCCCGGAAATTTACGATGGCCTTATTACCATCAAAAAAATTGTCCGTGTTCCCGGAGAACGAGCCAAGGTGGCAGTAGAATCCTATGACGACCGTATCGATCCTGTTGGTGCATGCGTCGGCATGAAAGGTTCCCGTATTCACGGCATTGTCCGTGAACTGCGCAACGAAAACATCGATGTCATCAATTACACTACCAACGAACAACTGTTTATTCAGAGGGCTCTTTCACCGGCCAAAATCACTTCCATCCATTTGGATGAAGAAAATCACAGGGCCGATGTTTACATGAAACCCGACCAGGTATCGCTGGCCATTGGAAAAGGCGGATTCAATATCCGTCTGGCCGGCCAGCTGACAGGATATGAAATTGATGTATACCGCGATACAGATACCGACACGGAAGATGTAAAACTACAGGAATTTTCCGATGAAATTGACCAGTGGATCATCGATGAACTCATTAACATAGGTTGTGACACAGCTAAAAGTGTACTGGAACTGGATGTGGAAGAACTGGTGAACCGAACTGACCTCGAAGAGGAAACTATTCGCGAAGTTATTCGTATTTTAAAAGCTGAATTTGAATAAATTCATTTGAGTTAGGAATAAACAGCGTATATTTCAGGATTAAAAAAGATAATAAAATAAAACTATATGGCCGGAGCAAATAAAACAGTACGATTAAGCAAAGCTGCAAGAGAATTTAATATTGGCATGAATACCATTATTGACTTCCTTGCAAAAAAAGGTTTTAAAATAGAAAGCTCACCGAACACCAAGCTGACCCCTGAAATATATGAACTGCTGGTGAACGAGTTTCAGGATGAAAAAACCGTGAAAGAAATAGCCCATAAAAAAGGCCTTGAATTTGTCGGAAAAGAAACCATTACCATAGAAGACAAACTAAAAGAAGAAACAAAAGACTTTCCTGAAAGTCTTCCGGAAACAGAAGAATTTTTTATTGCCGACAATACAAATGTTCAAATAAACGCCCCTGCCCGTACCGAAAAAACCAAACCGGAAAAAAAAGAGGAAATTCCTGCTCAAGCTGAAGAGAAAGGTGAAAAAGAAGAAGCTGCTGCTGAAGAACCCGAAAAAGAAAAACCGGAGACCATCGAAAAAGAAGAAAAAGTAACGGAAGCAGCTAAACCCGAAACGACACAGGAAAACCAAAAACCCAAAGAGGAACCAGTCATTGCAGAAGAAGAGACAAAAGTAACCCCGGAAAAAACTGCAGGCCCCAAAGTCATGGGGAAAATTGATCTGGACAACCTAAACCAAAAAACACGTCCGGCAAAAAAAACCAAAGCCGAACGCA
>JALUYM010000094.1 GCA_027018745.1 Bacteroidales bacterium
GTAAAAACAAAAAAGGCATTGATTAAGAAACCCTGATATCATCAAATTTCCCGTAAATCTTTTTCATATCCTTATTGATCAGGTCATCCACCACACGGGCATATTTTTTTGTCATATTGATACTCGAATGGCCCAGCATCTTTGAAACCACTTCGATGGAGATCTGGTTGGAGAGGGTAACCGTAGTAGCGAAAGTATGCCTTGCCGTGTGCGTGCTGAGGTTTTTGTCAATCCGGCACAGGGTTGCAATCTCTTTCAGATAGGCATTCATCTTTTGGTTGGAAAGCACAGGAAAGACCCGTTGGGTTTTGATACAGTAAGTATTGGTTTTGTATTTTTCGATCAGCTTTCTGGCAGGGGCCAGCAAAGGGACATTGCACCAGTTTTTGGTCTTCTGTCTTTTCTTCTTGATCCAGGGCATGCCGTTTTTGTCAATGATATCCGAATAAGTAAGGTTTTTCACATCGATAAAAGCCAGTCCGGTAAAACAACAAAACAGGTACACATCCTTCACCTGCTGCAGCCTTTCCATTGGCATTTTCTTCTGGATAAGCCTGTTTAGCTCCTGCGGGTCAAGAAAATCCATATCGACCGGCTCCAGGTGGAATTTGATGTTTTTAAAAGGATCCTCTTTCATCCAGCCGTTTGACAAGGCAATGCGGGTGATCTTTTTAAAATTCTTCAGGTATTTTGTGGCCGTGTTGTGGCTGCATGCCCGCTGGGTTTTCAGGTAAAAGTCAAAATCCTTGACAAAAGAAGGCGTGACGTTGTGCAACGCCATGTCTTTTTTGTGGTACATAAACGAGATGAAATTTTCCACATGCTTATAGCAGGTAACATACCGTTCATAGGTACCCTGGGCAAAGTCAATACCAACCAGGCTTTTGCACCGCTCGTTGTGTTCTTTAAAGACCTGCAGGATTGTCCTTTCGTTTTCTTCAATGCCGAAGTAAGCCTTTTTGATGCTTTCAGCAGTTAATGGTTTGCCGCTGGCATAAAGATCAGAACGGTAATTGTACAATTTGGCCTGCACCATGTTCAGGAACTCATTAATCTCATGGGCTTCTTTTGTCTTGCCTTTGGCACAGCCTTGTTTATGGTCCCAAAGCCTGTCTTGGATGCCTTTTTGAAGCCTGAATTCTGCCCGGGAACCGTTAACGGTAACGCGGGCACAGATGGGAGAGGTGCCATCCTTTAGTTTTTTTGTCCTGAGGATGAAGAACAGGACGGTAAATGTTGCTCTTTTCATGGCCTGTAAATTAAGTGTTAAAACTATTATTTAAAGGTAAAAGAGCGAAATGTAAAGCACTGCAAACCAGTGAGAAATATCCTTATTCGGTGGCTTTTTTTTCGAAATAAAAAAGCCACCGAATAAGCCACCGCAATTTTGCGTTTTTGTGCATTTTAGTGCATTACCCAAAAAACAGAAAACACTGTAAACGTGTCGTTTGCAGTGTTTTTCTTTTTTCTGTTATGCTTAAAAGCGGAGAGTAAGGGATTCGAACCCTTGGTCCGCAATTGCGGACAACGGTTTTCGAGACCGCCCCGTTCGACCACTCCGGCAACTCTCCGGGCGCAAAATTAGAAAATCTATTGGCATAGTTAAATAAAAATTAAAATATTTTTTATTAATTACTTTTTTAAGCTTTTAATAAATTCATTTTATTTGGACTGAGTTCAAATAATATATTTTTGTACCTTTGCGCCGTTATAAAATCAAATATAATTATGTCAGAAAAAAGACAATTTACACTTGACTCAACCGATAGAAAAACTCTTGAAAAGTGGTATCGTTTAATGACATTGGGTCGCCAGTTAGATAATAAAGCACCAAACTATTTAAAACAAGCCCTGGGGTGGTCTTATCATGCTCCTTACGCCGGCCATGATGGAATTCAACTTGCCCTCGGCCAGGTGTTCGATAAAGAAAATGATTTTCTCTTTCCTTATTACAGGGATATGCTAACAGCACTTTCTGCCGGTTTAACAGCTGAAGAAATTATTCTTAACGGAATATCTAAAGCTACTGATGTTGCCAGCGGTGGACGTCATATGTCTAATCATTTTGCGAAACCTGAATGGCATATTGAAAATGTTTCTTCAGCTACAGGAAATCATACATTACATGCCGCCGGAGTAGCTCGTTCTATAAAAATTTATAATGGAAAAGGTGTTTCTTTATGCTCTCAGGGAGAGTCTTCTACTTCTGAAGGTTACGTCTTTGAGGCTTTTAATGGTGCAGCAAAAGAAAAACTTCCTGTGGTTTTTGTAATTCAGGATAATCAATATGGTATTTCTGTTCCCCAGGCTGATCAGTCTGCTAACGTGAGAGTGTCGGAAAATTACAAGGGGATAAAAAACCTTAAAATAATGTATTGCGATGGTAAAAATGTTTTCAATTCAATGAATACAATGTTTGCCGCAAAAGAATATGCTAAAAAATACAGTCTTCCTGTTGTTGTTCATGCCAATTGTGTACGTATCCATTCTCATTCAAATTCTGACCGTCAGGAACTTTACCGGGATGAAAATGAACGACATTGTGCCGTGCTTTCTGATCCGTTAACTCGTTTTAGAATTCAACTGCTTCACTCAGGTAAGTTTTCTGAAGAGGAATTGGATCAAATGGACAGGGATGCTAAAAAAATTATTAGTGAAGCTCATAAAAAAGCATTGAAGGCTCCTGATCCTGACCCGAATTCAATTTTTAATTTCGTTGTCCCGGAACCTTATAAAAGTGAAAAATATCCTGAAGGACTTCATGATGGCTCCAAAGGTGAAAAAATGGATTTGATTCAGGCACTTAATTCTACTTTAAAAGCTGAATTCCGCCGTAATCCTGATACTTATCTGTGGGGACAGGATATGGCAAATAAAAATAAAGGTGGCATCTTTAATGTCTCTAAAGGAATGCAACCTGAATTTGGTAAGGTTAGAGTGTTTAATGCCCCCATTGCTGAAGACTATATTGTTGGTACCTCTAATGGTATGTCAAGATATGATGAAAAAATAAGAGTTGTTATTGAAGGCGCAGAATTTGCTGATTATTTCTGGCCTGCCATGGAACAGCTTGTAGATAGCTCACACGATTACTGGAGAAGTAATGGTAAGTTTTCACCTAATATGATTATTCGTCTTGCCTCGGGTGGGTATATCGGTGGCGGGTTGTATCACTCCCAAACCATTGAAAGTGTGTTGACTACTTTCCCCGGACTACGTGTTGTTTATCCTGCTTTTGCTGATGATGCTGCCGGTTTATTACGTACTGCAATCCGGTCTAAAGGCCCTACTTTATACCTTGAGCCTAAAGCATTGTATAACGATCCTAAAAGTGATGCTATCGTTCCTGATGATTTTGAAGTTCCTTTCGGAAAAGCCAGAATTAGAAAAGAAGGTTCGGA
>JALUYM010000095.1 GCA_027018745.1 Bacteroidales bacterium
AAAACCCATGGCAGGAATAAAATCGGAAACCAAATCGGCAGGCATGATCAGATAACCGAAAGCAGCTATAATCAGCAACCTGATTTTCAGGGGAACTTTCCCGGAGACAAGCACAAAATAAAGCATAAGCACCCGAACAACCATCTCTTCGCCCAACCGGACGGCCAGTTTTTTTAGTTTTTTCAGAAACTTATCCTCATCATAATATTTTGTATATTTCTGCAACTTATCCATATCCGTAAATTGTTTCCTTTTTTAAAATAACATTTTGCTTTTTACTTTATTGTGTAAAAAGTCCCACAGCATGAAGCTCATTTTTTTCGATCAGTAATGCCCCGTTTTTCAAGGCATTCAGGTCCTGGGAAAAAACAGCTGTTACATACGGGGTTCTGCGCAAGCTGGCCAAAAGTTCACGCATGTATTGTTCTGTAATATGACCATACAGCAAAAGAAAATAATCAAAATTCCGCAGAGGGGGGAGCAAAATATCCTTTCCGTTCTTGTTTTGTATCAGGTAATAATCCCGCCGGAGTTCCTCATGGCGGAAGCAATACCATGAAAAACGGGAATCGGCATCTTCCCGCAAGGAAAAATCTTTATATTTTTTCAGTTCCAGGTGACAATATTGATTAATAAAATGGGTCACCCTGAAATCGGGAAGTCCGCATACTATGCCCACCAGGGAGTACCCATCAAAAAAGTCACCTTCTAGATAAAGTTTCCTGGCCATGTTCTTATTTTTTTCAAAGTTACAATTAAAAACTGCAGGAAAACCGTTTTGAACCGGAAACTGTATCTGTTTTAATATTTACATGAAGGAATTATTTTCAGGTATTTCTAATGAATTATTTTCAGAAAGGATGGCCCAGGCCTTTTCTGCTGCCAGATTTTCTGCCCCTTTAATGGTAAAATCAAAAGCTTCAGAAATCATTTTTCCCTCCACAAAGACCGCTACGTTAAATTGTTTTCTGTTTTTAATGTTTTTTTCGCTGAGTACCTGAAACCTGTAATCTTTTTTAACCTTCTGTGCCCATTCAATAATTTTGCTTTTATAGCTGATTTCTGAATTCATCAACTGTTCCAGATCGAAATGAACATTAAGAATCTGCTTTATCAGTATCTTTCTGGTAAAGCGATATCCCCTGTCAAGATAAAGTGCCCCTACAAAAGCTTCAAACGCGTCACCTCCCATCGATTTCATTTTGCGCACATCATTATTGGCAAAATGCATAAAATTTTTTAATCCCAATTTGTCCGATAGTTTGTTCAGCGATGAGCGGCTGACAATTTTAGAACGCATTTCGGTCAGGAAACCTTCATTTTTAAAAGGAAACCGTTTGAAGAGGTAATCGGCAACCACGATACTCAGTACAGCATCGCCAAGATATTCCAACCGTTCATTATTGATACGCGAGCCGCTTTTATGTTTCAGGCTGGCAGACCGGTGACGAAAAGCCTGCTTATACAAAAAAATATTCCCGGGATAAAACCCGAAAATATTTTTTATAGCTTTTCGCATCTTCCTGTTGGAAGAAAAATAAACTCTAAGAAAATTTCTTACAGACAAAATGCGCTTTACTTTTCGAATTTCTTAAAAATAATGGAAGCATTATGGCCGCCAAATCCAAATGTATTGCTCAACGCTGCAAACACTTCTCTTTCAACAGGTTCACCAAAAGTAAAATTTAACCGGTTATCAATTTGCGGATCATCCGTAAAATGGTTGATTGTGGGGGGGACAATATCGTGTTTTACGGCCAGCAATGTGGCAATGGCCTCAATGGCCCCGGCACCACCCAACAGATGGCCTGTCATGGATTTGGTAGAGTTGATATTTATTTTGTAAGCTTGTTCGCCAAAAAGATCAATGATAGCTTTTGGTTCCACCACATCCCCTACCGGAGTTGATGTGCCGTGCGTGTTAATATGATGGATATCTTTCAGCTGCAATCCCGAATCTTTGATAGCATCCTGCATACACAGAAAAGCGCCCAGTCCTTCCGGATGAGGGGCTGTCATGTGGTAAGCATCGCCGGAGAGACCTGCACCGGCCACTTCGGCATATATTTTAGCACCCCGTTTCAGGGCATGTTCCAATTCTTCAAAAACCAAGCCCCCACCCCCTTCGCCAATCACAAAACCGTCGCGGTCTTTGTCGAAAGGCCTGGAAGCAGTTTTCGGATCATCGTTGCGGGTCGAAATAGCATGCATGCCGTTAAATCCACCCACGCCATCTTGTGTAATAGCCGCTTCGGAACCACCGGCAATAAAGGCATCGGCTTTTCCCAAACGTATGTAGTTAAAGGCATCGGCCAGTGCATTGGCCGAAGAAGCACAGGCAGACACTGTAGCAAAATTTGGCCCTCTGAAACCAAATTTTATGGAAATGTGGCCCGCGGCAATATCAGCAATCATTCTGGGAATAAAAAACGGATTGTAACGTGGCGTTCCATCACCGGTAACAAAGTTTTTCACTTCATTATGAAAACTTTGAATACCTCCGATACCGGAAGCCCAGATAACCCCTACACGATTTTTATCCACACCATCACCCAAAAGCCCGGCATCTTCGACAGCTTCGGTAGCTGAAACCAAGCCAAACTGAGCATAACGATCGTATTTACGTGCCTCTTTCCTGTCGAAAAACTGCTTGGGATCAAAATTTTTTACCTCACAGGCAAATTGTGTTTTGAATTTTGATGCATCAAAATGCGTTATGGGAACAGCACTGCTTTTCCCTTGCAGCAGCGCTTCCCAAAACGCTTCAGCAGTATTCCCAAGAGGAGTAATTGCTCCAATACCTGTAACAACAACTCGCTTTAACTGCATAAAAATTTTTCTCCTTTTTTACTGGTGATCTTCAATGTATTTGACAGCATCACCTACTGTTTCAATCTTTTCTGCTTCTTCGTCAGGAATAGAAAGGTTGAATTCTTTTTCGAACTCCATGATCAATTCAACCGTGTCAAGAGAATCTGCCCCCAAGTCATTTGTAAAACTTGCTTCGTTGGTAACTTCACTTTCTTCTACCCCTAATTTGTCAACGATAATGCTGACAACTTTTGAACGTACGTCTGACATATGATTAATTTTTTTAGTTAAACAGGGTGCAAAGTAATGCATTAATGAAATAAAAACCAAAAAAAAGATAACCGCCTGTTGTTTATAACTTTATTAACTACTGACAATCAATATTTTATAGCAAAATGACGATGGTTTTTATTTTCAATAAAAACCATCGCGGGGAATCGTTTTTCTGCTTTTTTCTGTAGATGAACGGAAGTGTTTAACTTTGCAATATCATTCCCTTCGGTCTATGAAAATAAAAGAAAAAAATATTGTCATTTTTGCTTCCGGAAACGGAACCAATGCGGAAAATATAATTC
>JALUYM010000096.1 GCA_027018745.1 Bacteroidales bacterium
AAATCCACTGGTGGGCAAAAATATGGATGAACTGGGGCCACGCTTTCCCGATATGAGTCAGCCTTATGACCAGGAACTTATCGCCAAAATGGAAAAAATTGCAGCCGAAAAAGAAATTCCGATCAGCAAAGGGGTTTATGTAGCCTGGATAGGCCCCAACATGGAAACCCGTGCCGAATACCGGTTCATTAAAATTATGGGTGCCGATGCCGTGGGGATGTCCACTGTGCCCGAAGTGATTGTGGCTAACCACATGGGAATGAAGGTGGCCGCTGTTTCTGTTATTACCGATGGTTGCGACCCGGATAATTTACAACCGGCTAATATCGAAGATATTATTCATAATGCCATGATAGCTGAAAAAGATCTGGTTCTTTTGTTTGAGTCACTTATTCAGGTACTCTGAGAATTAAGAGCTGTCCTTTTCCCTGTACGTTTTATGGTTGTTATTTTTAGACAAAACCCTTATCTTTGGGGATAAATTAAACAGTATGTCCGAATTCGCTGAATTGACCCTGCCTGCTTTGCTGGAAACTGCTGCCAGTCGGTTTGCCCACAGGCCTGCTGTGGCTTTTGTGGGAGAAACGCCACTAACGTATGCCGATTTTCTGACAAAAACCAGGGCAGTTTCTGCTTTACTGGAAAAATTGGGGGTAAAACCAGGTGACAGGGTTGCCTTGTTGAGCGTCAATATGCCCCATTGGGGAATTGCCTATTTTTCCATTGTTTCGATGGGTGCCATTGTGGTGCCTATCCTTCCTGATTTTTCAAGTGAGGAAATAAAAAATGTACTTCGTCATTCCCGTTCAATGGTGCTTTTTGTATCTCAGGGTCTTGTGTCGAAAGTGAGCACTTCTAATATTCATTCGTTAAAATTCAAAATTGCCACAGAGGACTTTCGGATACTGGCAGGTGAAACGGAGGTCGCTTTTAACGAAATGGATATTCCCCTGAAAAAATATCCCGTTGCTGAAGATGATCTCGCAGCAATTATTTATACCTCAGGAACAACAGGGAAGTCAAAAGGTGTTATGCTGACACATAAGAATATTGCTTTTGATGCAGTTAAAGGTAGTAAAATTCAGGAAATTACGGAGAAAGACCGGTTTTTGTCCGTATTGCCTTTATCGCATACTTACGAGAATACAGTAGGGTTTATTATTCCGCTTATTCATGGTGCGTGTATTTACTATTTGAAACGTGCTCCTTCGCCTTCGGTACTTTTACCAGCTTTGCAGAAAGTGAAACCTACCCTGATGCTGACGGTCCCGCTGATCATTGAAAAAATTTATCGGGCTAAAATTTTACCCGCTTTTATGGATAACAAGCTGGTGAAGAAACTTTACGGGAAACCATTTTTCAGGAAAAAGCTTAACCGTTTGGCCGGGAAAAAATTGTTGAAAACCTTTGGTGGTGAATTGAAATTTTTCGGTATTGGTGGTGCAAAAATTAATGAAGAGGTGGAGAAATTTCTCCTGGAAGCAAAATTTCCTTATGCCGTAGGCTA
>JALUYM010000097.1 GCA_027018745.1 Bacteroidales bacterium
CCGGTTTTGGTATCAAAGAAGCTCGTTTACAGGCTGCCGGAAAAGCGTTGGAAGGCGTAGAGTTAAAAATTTATAATCCTGATAAAATTACCGGTGTGGGTGAGATATGGGCCCGTGGCCCCAATGTGATGAAAGGATATTATAAAGATCCCGGGTTAACGGCCCGGGTGCTCACGGAAGACGGTTGGTTCCGTACCGGCGATCTCGGCGTTTTTGATAAAGACGGTTATTTGTACATTCGCGGACGTTCAAAAAATGTGATCATTGGTCCCGGAGGTGAAAATATCTATCCTGAAGAAATAGAATCAGTTATTAATAATTTTAAGCATGTTCTGGAATCGCTGGTATTGGAACAAAAGGGTAAACTGGTGGCATTTGTGCAGGTAGACTGGGCTTCCATCGAAAAAACCTATCAGGGGATCAAAGAAGATATCTCCACTTTTATTGAAGACTTCAGCAACGAAATTAAAGATTATATCAACCAACGTGTAAGCCGCTTTTCGAAAATACAAAAGGTGACCCTGCAAAAGGATGATTTCATCAAAACCGCTACAAAAAAAATTAAAAGATTTTTGTATAAAGAACAAAATAATGGATAAAAAGTTTAGTGAACCCATGTTCAATGGGCAGGAGTTGAAAGACAAGGTCATTGTTGTAACGGGGGGCGGCTCAGGTTTAGGAAAATCTATGTCGCGTTATTTCCTGCAGCTGGGTGCCAGGGTGGTTATTACATCCCGTAACTTGGAAAAATTGCAAAAAGCGGCTTCTGAAATGGAAAAAGAAACCGGCGGAAATGTCCTGCCCGTGAGATGCGATGTACGGAATTACAACGAAGTGGAAACCATGCTGGCTGCAACACTGGAAACTTTTGGAAAAGTGGATGGCTTGCTGAACAATGCTGCAGGAAATTTTATTAGTCCTACCGAACGCCTGTCGGCACACGCTTTTGATACGGTCATTGATATTGTGCTGAAAGGCAGCAAAAATTGTACTCTGGCACTGGGAAAACACTGGATCAAAACCAAACAGGAAAAAGCCGTTGTGTTGAATATCGTGACGACTTATGCTTTTACGGGGAGTGCTTATGTGGTACCTTCGGCAACAGCCAAAGCGGGAGTGTTGGCCATGACCCGGTCATTGGCAGTGGAATGGGCCAAATATGGTATCCGTATGAATGCCATTGCCCCCGGGCCGTTTCCAACAAAAGGGGCCTGGGACCGTCTGTTGCCGGGCGACCTGAAAGAGAAGTTCGACATCAGCAAAAAAGTACCGCTCAGAAGGGTAGGGGAACATCAGGAGCTGGCCAACCTGGCCGCTTACCTCATGTCTGATTTTTCAGCTTATGTCAACGGTGAAGTTATTACCATAGATGGTGGCGAATGGTTGCAGGGCGCCGGCGAATTCAACATGTTGGAAGCTATACCACAAACCATGTGGGACATGCTGGAAACCATGATCCGGGCGGGAAAAGATAAATAAGTTGGCGTATTTTGTTAATCCCTCTTCGGTACGAACCGGTTCTTTGTTATGCTATGCGTTATAGTCTGTAAAAGCAGGCAAAGCCGTTAACAAAATTACATTATTATAGAGGGGAATTCAGCGGTAGTTGATGGTTTAGCTTGTTTTGCAAAGGTTGGGCGTAAAGTGAAAGATAAAGTCTGATGAATTCCTCATCGGTGCCACCCAGCGATTTGGTTTCTTCCAGGAGCATTTCAATCTTTTTGTCAAAAGCCTTTACTTCCTTCGTACCATAATACGATTTGAATTTACTGCTGTTGTTTAACAGGTCCCACGCCAGAAAATTGTTGGGCCACAACTTGAAATTCTTGAACATTTCCACATCGATCATCCGGGACAACTGTTGAAGTTGTTCGTTGTTGGGGATCTCGGGTGATATTTTGGACATCTCTTGTTTCATGGACTTCCCAATGGCATAGTGTATCCGGCCTTTTTGTCCCATGACGCCCCCTAAGATACTGTTCAGGTCTTCGTTTTCACTTTTGATATAATTCTTTTTGGAAGCAATGAAAACTTCTTTAACTTTTTGAATATCACATGGTTCCCATTCGTAAGAAACACAGACGGGACAAATGTCCAGCTCTTGTAGTTTTGCTGTTTGTTTGCCTTCACCGGATAAGCTGAGCATTTTCAATACGCCCGGATCGGTTTTGTCATTGCCGTTCTTGGCGCGGCCTTTACGCTGAGCTATCCATACAGAAAGTTTCTCTTTGGTAATCAAACGGCGAATATAGGCGGAAAGCTTTTGCGAGTTGAGCAGCATGTCGCGGCGCGAGCCTTCCCTGAAGACGGTTATCATGCGGTTGATCTTGCCTAAATCGGTTACGAAAGGGGAGACCATCAGATTATCGCCCCATGTGATTCCCAGTGAGATATTATAATCGGTTAACAAAGTTGCCAGAATCGAGGAGTCCAGTGTGATATCGCGATGGTTGCCGATGAACAGATGGGGTTCATCGGGATGCAGGGTGTTAAAGCCGGATATGCTCAGGCTTTCAGCGGTTTTTTTAACGATTTCCCGTACCAGCGGCCGCATGAAATTCTTTTGAAAATCTGAAATTGATTTTGAACCGGCAGCCCTGGCCCTCATGGTTTCTACTTTGTCTTTACTAAAGACAAAAGAAAGAACGCTGTTGAACTCATGTTGTTTTACGATACGTTGAATAGCTTCCCGGGCTTCTGCCTCATTGTAAGGTCTGATATTTTCAAAATCCATTTCTTCCATTGCAACCCTTTTTATCAGGTGCAAAGATACAAAACTCAGCGTGATTTTTTTTGTTTTTATGAAAAGCCCTCTGTCGCTTTGCGGTTAAAACGTTTGTTATTCATGAGATAAATAAACAGGTTGAAAATAGTCTGCCGCAGGGGACCTGCCGAATGAAGCAATTGAAGGAAGTTGTCCTGTTTTTTTTTATAATGCAACAAGACCTGCATTTTTTTGTCCACATGGCCGGGGTCAAGAATAAGGCGGGCTGCTTCCTCGCCTGAGGCCAAAGCTTCGTAAATACCTTCGCCGGTAAGCCCGGAAGCCAGCCCGGCAGCTTCACCGGCCAGCAGAATGTTTCCAAAACGATAGCCGCGGTAGTCGTATGAAATGGGAAAACTCTGATAGGTGGCATGGGAAATGTCAAAACCTTTTTTATTCAGCCAGCTATGGAACCTTGTTTTCAGCTTTTGTGGTGAAACGTGACGCGGATCGGCCAGGCATCCAACGGTAAGATAACTTTTGTGAGGGAATATCCAGGCATAACCCGACCGGAAATAACGGTTGTCTACATGTATTTCAAGACTGTTACTGATTCCTTCTGTCGGGATAAGGTACTGATAAGTTATCAGTTGCTTTTTTACCGGAAGACCGAGGAAGCGACGTACTTTCGAAGAGGCACCATCGGCACCGACCAGATATTGATAACCGTATTTTGTGGACTTGTTTACTTCCACATATCCTTTTTCAATATTTGTAACAAGGGCAGAATTCATCACTTCGACTTGTGTCCCTTCTAATTTTTCCTGTTGCCATTTTCCGAAAGTTTTTCTGTTAATTATCCATAAGAAAGGTTCTTTTGTATGGTTCGAAAAAGTATTGGAATGTGGGCCTACAAGACTGGCCTGCCTGATTTCAGTTTCGAAGAGATATTGTGGTATATCCATGAGCCTTAATGATTTCGGGGTAATGCCCCCGGCACAAACTTTTGGTCCTGTTTCGGTTTTTTTCTCCAGCAATAGTACTTTTTTGTCTGATTGTCCCAGTATTTCGGCACAACGTAATCCGGCAGGCCCGGCTCCAACAATGATCACATCGTACTCTTTCATGGCCCAATTAATAATTTAACAGGTTTATGGTATGACAGGCGACGATGGCCGCTGTTTCGGTGCGCAATCGTGAAGGACCCAGCCTGACAGGGACAAAACCATAATTTTTGGCTTCTTCCACCTCTTCCGGACTGAAATCCCCTTCAGGGCCTATCAGCACCAGGGCATTGTTCCCTTGGTGATAGGCTTTTGAAAGCTTCAGCGTCACATCGGAGTCGATGTAGGCGATGAACTTTTGGCCTTCAAAAGGTTGCAGGATGAGTTCTTTGAATGAGCTAACATCATCCATCATGGGCCGCCAGGTTTTGAGCGATTGTTTCATGGCTGCCGTAATAACGCGGTTCATCCGTTCGGGTTTGATGGTTTTTCGTTCGGAATGTTCACTGACAAAAGGGGTTATGCGGTCAACACCTATTTCTGTGGCCTTTTCCAGGAACCATTCATAGCGGCTGATGTTTTTGGTGGGGGCCACAGCCAGGTGCAGAAAAAATTTCCGCCTGTCTTTTCCTCCTTCTTTTGCCTGTATTTCAACTAACGTGCCTTTGGGGTTGGCTTCAACAATACGGCAAGCGTACAGAAAGCCTTTGCCATCGGTAAAAAATACCGGGTCGCCCGCTTTCATGCGCAACACTTTAACCATGTGTTTTGATTCTTCAGGGGACAGCTGAAAAACAGGTGGTGCAATATCAGGGGCATAAAACAGATTCATGGGCCGAAGATTATTTTTAGAAATATCTTTACGAAAGCAAAAATAAAGAAAAAGGGGCTAACGGGAAGTTTTGATGTCGGAGACCCCTCTCTCGGGCAAGAAAGTCCCCTTTCAGACAGGGAGGTTCCCTTTCAGGTTTAAAAAGACCTGAAAGGCTGCTTTAAGGGATAATGCTACCGGCAAGGTTCAGGAATTTTTCCAGGGCAAATTCAGTTGTTTTGTACTATCCCTAATCCATCCTCTCTCTGAAAAAGCCAAACAACCTTTCCGCTTTTTTCTTTCCAATGCCTTCAACCTTCGATAATGTAGCTTTATCAGCTCGAATGATTTTTTCAATCGTGTTGAAGTGCCCTAAAAGTTTGTGTGCCAGCACGGGGCCCACGCCGGGAAGGCCTTGAAGAAAATAATGTTGCTGGTTTTGCCTTTTTTTGGGCTTTCTGCCACTTTTACGAACGAAATAAAGTGCATTTAGTTCCTGTTTCGCAGCCATGACAATGATGTTTGCGGTATCTTCTTTTCCCGATGACTTGATAATTGGAATTTGCCAGGTGAGGTTGATGGACAACAATGCCCCTTTTATGGCTGTGGGAGAGATGTGGTGCGCTGTTTTGTACGGGTTTCCTTCCACAATAAACATAGGAATCATTCCGGTCTTTCGTAGTTTGGCACACTGGGCGAACAGTCGCCCGTCCGTGAGCGATTGTACAAAATCCTCTTTTGTTTTTCTTTCGATAACGATTTCATCGTTGATCATATAATCCCCGGCTGCCAGTTGTGCCATTTGTACCCGGGTAAAACGGTTCCGGAGCAGGCCGGGGATTCCGGAGCTTTTTTCGCGATTGTCGGCAGAGAGAGAGAGGGGTATTTTGTCAGGTTTCATTACCGGGCGGGTGTTGGTGGGAAATGTTTTTTTCAAAAATAGACAAATTTATTGGGCTTTAATCCCAGCATTTGACGGATTTTCCCCAAAGGGGATTCTTTCGGAACAAATTCTTAGTCACTTTTTGAGGCGGGAAATCGTGACTGAGAGAGCTTAAGCATTTTTAATCCGGTCAGTTTTGATGGATTGCAAATCCTTGAATTCTCTAACATTCGGGTTGCAAACCCGAATGAGCACAGGAACACAATTGAGCACGGGCTTTATAGTCCTGACGTTGCGGTCAGGACGGCTCTCCTCAATGGCCCATGAATTCATTCGTGGGCATCAAAGGCGGCTAATATATTCACGGACAACAAAATGAAATTCAACAAAAAAACCCCGACGTTTCAGTCGGGGTTTGTAAGGATTCGGGCTTGCAGCTATTCTTCCGCTGTCCCTTCGCGTTCTTCAAACTTGTTAATGGCCAGCCTAACCATTTTATAAGAAAACCAAATGAGGACCGGCCATGAAATAAACCACAATATTTCTGATATATACATAATTTCTAAATTTTAATGGTTAATAAGCGTGGGTGTCTTCTTCCATCTCTTTTTTGGTAATGGGCGTTTTGTTCATTTGCGACCAGGCATACCAAATGTAAGCCACCACAACCGGTACCAGCAGCGATACATAGCTCATGGCAGTGAGGGTGTACTTACTGGAAGAAGCGTTTTGGATGGTCAGCGAGCTTTGCAGGTCAAAAACAGAAGGATAAAATGCAGTGTGATGATATCCCACTGTCAAAAACAGGGCAAATACCGTCAGAATGGTTCCGGCACCACTAAACCAAATGGCTTTTTTACCGCATTTTTCTGTAGCAAAGGCAGCCCTGAAAATACCCCACAATACCATAACGATACCAAGTAATAACAAGATCAGAACAACCGGCATGGCCAGCAGGTTGTGCAGGTATTTGAATGATTCTATACCAACTATTTTGGTTACCGGATCATAGTTAAAACCTTTCATAACCAAAACATTGATAAGAAAGAACAGAAAAAATACCAGGAAAGGAATGGTGTTTTTCATTACCTGTTTCCGCGCACGTTCCATAATGGTTTCATCATCTATGTTATTCATGAAATAGAGGGAGGCCAAAATGCGGGCCAGGAAAAAGACGGCCAGTCCCAGTGACAAGTTCACATATGTGGCATAACGTCCGAAATTCAATGCAAGTTCCAATCCGCGGTAAGGAGACTGCCAGAAAGAGTGGTGCATGGCGTTCACCGAAAAAAGTGATCCGGTGAAAAAAGTAGCTACGGCTGTTCCCAAAAAAACAGTTCCGATTAACCCGTTTATGAACAAAAAAGTATCATAGGTTTTGGTACCCAGCCAATTGTGGGCTTTTGTACGGTATTCGTACGATACTGCCTGTAAAATAAAAGCGAACAGAATGATCATCCAAACCCAGTAGGCACCCCCGAAGCTGGTGGAATAAAACAGCGGGAACGAAGCAAAAGCAGCGCCACCAAAAACAACCAGCGACGTAAAAGTAAGGTCCCATTTACGGCCCAGTGAGTTGACAAGCATTTTGACATCGGTTTCGGTTTTTCCAATAGTGTACAGCAGGGTTTGTCCGCCCTGTACAAAGAGCATGAACACAAGAATTCCACCCAGAAGGGCAATAATTGCCCACCAATATTGCTGTAATGCGAGATAGCTTAAGTTTCCAAACATTATTGCTGCCCTCCATCTTTAAGTTGTTTAATCTGATTTAGCATGATTTTGATTTCGGCAATCAGTAATACCGTGAAAATGACCCCGAAAAGAAAGAATGTGATAATAACCGAAGTCTGGTTTATGTTAGAAACAGCCGACAGGGTAGGCATGTAGTTTTGAACAACCCATGGCTGGCGTCCGAACTCTGCAACCATCCAGCCTGCTTCCTGTGCCAGATAAGCAAATGGGATAGCCCATAAAGCAACATATAATATCCAGCGTTTAACGGGCAGTTTGCCTTTTAAGCCATAAATTAATGTCAACAGAAAAATAAGGACAAACAGTAATCCCAGACCCACCATCGTGTGAAACGAATAGAAAACAAGCGGTACATCGGGGATGAGTTTGTGCGGATCGTTGTAATAACCATAACCGAAGTATTTGTAATTGGCTTCAAATGTTTTTAATGCAGTCCTGGCTACACTGTCGTTGGCTGCTTTTTTTGCCAATTGAAACTCTTTTAACGCCGCAATGGCCAGTTTCCCCATTTTTATTCTTTCGTAGTACGAAATAATATTATGGGCGGTATTACCGTGAATCAGGTCGTTGATACCGGGAACATAAGCATGGGTGTTTAAGGCAGCCATATACGAAAGCATGCCGGGAATTTTGATCTTGGGTCCCCATTCATTTGCATTGGGGGCTTCGGGTTTGGGGGTTTTGGTGAAAAATCCTACGGCAGTAAGGGGGGCATCTGTCTGACCATGATATAAACCTTCCATGGAAGCAAATTTCATGGGTTGTACCCTGAAAACTTCCCTGGCTGATTCATCCCCCGTAATGACCATAAAAACAGACATGATCAATCCGAAAGTGGATGCTACGATCATACTCCGTTTGGCCAGCGCCTGGTTGCGCTTTTTTAACAGGAACCAGGCACTAACGCCCAGTACGAAAATGGCTGACATAACATAAGCCGACGAAATGGTGTGCAAAAATTTGTTGATGGCTGTTGGTGAAAATAAAACTGCCCAGAAATTTACCATTTCATTACGGGCTGTTTCCGGATTAAAATGCATGCCTACAGGATTTTGCATCCATGCATTGGCTACCAGTATCCACAATGCCGAAAGGTTGGACCCCAAGGCAACCAGCCAGGTGGAGGTTAAGTGAAAACCTTTACTGACTTTGTTCCAGCCAAAAAACATAACAGCAAAAAAGGTAGACTCCAAAAAGAAAGCCATTATCCCTTCAATAGCAAGTGGCGCACCGAAAATGTCGCCCACAAACCACGAATAGTTCGACCAGTTGGTGCCGAACTCAAACTCAAGAATAATACCGGTGGCTACACCGATAGCAAAATTGATGGCAAACAAGACCATCCAGAATTTCGTAATACGTTTCCAGATGTCTTTCCCTGTTTTCACGTAAATGGTCTCCATGATGGCAATGATAAAACTGGTACCCAGCGTAAGCGGTACAAATAACCAGTGATACAATGCCGTTAATGCAAACTGGGCACGGGACCAATCGACCAGGGCCAAGTTGAAATGTTCCATAAGCATCTAATTATTATTAATTATAAATTATTTGGTAAGTTGTTCAATAACATAATTACTGCGCTGCTGGTCTGTTTTGAAGTGTGTTTTAAGAAAATCAGGGAAGAAAAAGAGTTTTAAAATGGCGAAAATGATAAATAGTTTTATCAAAATAATGATCCATAGTTTTCTTCCTATGGTCATGCTGCGAAAGCCATCATAATAAAAGAAAAATACTTTTTTGACTAATTTAACCATTGAGTACTCAAATATATATTAAATGCAAATGTATAATATATTTTTATTTAAAAGGTATCAAAATAGAAAAATTTTTTTGAGAAAATTATTCAGCCAGAAAAAGAGATGTCAGTTAAATTACTGTTACACAGATTAATGAATATAAAAAAAGCGGCAAAATATTTTGCCGCTTTTCCTATGATTTTCTACAATATATGTGATTTTAATGAATGTTTTTTGCTGTCAGTGCAACAATTTTTACAATAACATCCACTGCTTTATACATTGATTCTACCGGAATATATTCGTAACGTCCATGATAATTGTGGCCTCCTGTGAACAGGTTGGGACAGGGGAGACCTTTAAAAGAAAGTTGTGCGCCATCGGTGCCACCACGGATGGCTTTCACTATAGGTTGAATGCCCAGGTTTTTCATGGCCTCTTTTGCTGTATTTACAATGTGCATCTGCGGTTCAATTTTTTCACGCATGTTGTAATACTGGTCTTCCATTTCTACTTTTAATACATTACCGTATTTTTTATTAATGGCTTCGGCTTTTTCCATAAAACGGGATTTTTTTTCTTCGAAGAGTTTTTTATCATGATCGCGGATAATGTATTGCAGAATAGTTTCCTCCACCCGTCCTGTCATTTGATAGAGATGGAAAAACCCTTCATGACCACGGGTTTCCTGCGGTGTTTCTTTCGCAGGCAGCGAGGCAATGAATTCACTGGCGATGAGCATGGAGTTAACCATGGTATGGTAAGCTGTTCCCGGATGAACACTAACCCCCTGAACGATCACTTTGGCTCCTGCAGCATTGAAATTTTCATATTCCAATTCACCCGTAGGGCCGCCATCGAGTGTATAGGCCCATTGAGCACCGAATTTTTCCACATCAAACAAATGGGCACCCCGGCCTACTTCCTCATCAGGGTTAAATGCGATGCGTATTTTCCCATGTTCAATTTCAGGATGTTCCATCAAATATTCCATGGCTGCAATAATTTCTGCTATCCCGGCTTTGTCGTCAGCCCCCAGCAGGGTGGTGCCGTCGGTGGTGATGAGCGTTTGTCCTTTATAACCAGACAGCTCTTTAAAATCGGCAGGAGATAAAACAATATTTTGTTCCTTATTTAATATCAGATCACCTCCATCGTAGTTTTTATGGATCTGGGGATTTACCTTTTCTGACGTGAAGTCGGGAGCGGTATCCATGTGGGCAATAAACCCGATAACGGGAATGTCTTTGTTTGTATTGGCCGGCAATGTTGCCATGACATAAGCATGGTCATCAATGGTTACATCAACAAACCCCAGTTTTTGGAGTTCATCGACAAGAAGTTTCGCCAGTGTCCATTGCTTTTCAGTACTTGGACATTGGTCGTTTTCCGGATCTGATTGTGTGTCTATTTTCGCATAGCGAATAAAACGTTCTTCAACTTTTTCCATGATAATTTAAAATTTTGGCAAAGGTAACCAAACCCCCCGGAAAGACATTCTTAGATTTATTAAAAATTTCACAGGATGTTTTTTGGGAGCCTCGGGATAACTATCTTTCGTATTTCATTTAATGTAAGATGATTTTTTCGGATATTTGCAGGCATCTTTACGGGTTCCAAAATGGGAAAAATTTTATTGATCATTCAGCGGGAATATTTAACCCGTGTAAAAAAAAAGTCATTTATTGTTATGACTATTATTGGTCCATTGCTTATGGCCGCCCTGGTTATCTTGCCGGTATACCTTGCTGAAACCACGATCTCCAAAGAAAAGATAGCTGTTTTGGATGAAACGGGATGGTTTTACCAGAAATTTCATAACCAGCAGGATATGAAGTTCACTTACGTGAATAAAGATTTTGAGCAGGCCAAGGCCGAAGCGCTGGCAAAAGGAGAAATGCTGCTTTATATTCCTCTACCAAAATTAAATGTGCCTGTGGATGCTGAGTTATTTTCTTTAAAACAGCCCGGTTTATTTGTTCGATCCTATATTAAAACGGTGATGAGGGAAGTAGTACAGGACAAAAAATTACTGGCCAACGGTATTGATCCCAATGTACTTAAGTCGATAAAAACCAATATTAACCTGGTAACTATAAAAGTAACGCAGGAAGGTACAGAAAAAAAGAGCAACACAAATGTGGAAATGGGACTGGCTATTTTTTCCGGTATCCTTATTTATATGTTTGTTTTTATGTATGGAGCGCAGGTTTTGCGCGGGGTTATGGAAGAAAAACAAAATCGTATCGTTGAGGTGATCATCTCATCGGTAAAACCATTTCAACTGATGATGGGCAAAATTGTGGGTGTCGGGCTGGTGGGGTTGACCCAGTTTCTTTTGTGGGTGGTGCTTACTTTGGCACTTGTGGGTATTTTTCAGACAGGAATTTTTAGTAGCGAAATGGCCCACGGGTTGAAATCGCTGACCGAACAGGCCATGGCTGCGGGTCAGACAGGAAATGTTGCCGGAAATGCCGGAAACATGGCTATAGCTCAGATAAACGGATTACTCTCTACCATTAATTTTAAGGTGATGATATTGAGTTTTATCTTTTATTTTATCGGGGGATACCTTCTCTATTCCTCTTTGTTTGCTGCTGTGGGCGGGGCTATCGATCACGATGCAGATGTGCAGCAGTTTATGTTGCCCATATCCATTCCGCTGATATTTTCTGTGGCCATGACAAGCGTTATTGCCAGTCAACCTGACGGCCCGTTGGCCTTGTGGATGTCCATGATCCCGTTTACTTCGCCGGTTATTATGATGATGCGGATTCCATTTGGCGTACCTTACTGGCAAGTGGCACTTTCTGCCGGACTGTTGTTGTTGACTTTTGTGTTGACAACTTTTTTGGCCGGAAAGATTTATCGGATCGGTATTTTGATTTATGGGAAGAAAGTCAGCTATTCTGACTTGTGGAAATGGTTAAGATATTGATATTTAGTGATATAAATTAGAAATAGAATTAAATTTGATGATTTCAAAAAGATTTTTGACATAAAAGGGGAGCGCAAAAAATTGAATTTTTGATAATTCATCCACAATGGTTGTAAACGATATTGTTAAGTATGAAATATTATTCTATTTTTGCACCCTCTTAAAATGAAAGTAAAATTATAAATATCTAATTTCAGATGCAAAACAAAGGAGCTATCAAGTTTTTTGCCATTGCCTTTGCTTTGGTTTGCCTTTACCAGTTAAGTTTTACCTATGTTGCAGGAAGGGTGAAGGAGAAAGCAAAAGAGTATGCAGAGAACGGTAAAGCCGCGATGCTGGCAAAAGAGCTGGCAAAGGGAAATCAGGCCAAAGAGGTTTATTATCTCGATTCCATTACCAAAGCCCGGGAAAAATACTATCTCGACAGTGTAAACAATGAAGTAGTCTACAATCTGGGAATTGGAAAATATACTTACAAACAGGTTAAAGCAAGAGAATTGAACCTGGGCCTTGATTTGAAAGGTGGTATGAACATCGTTCTACAGGTGAATGTACAGGATATTATCAATGCTTTGGCCGGGCACAGCAAAGACCCTGTTTTTTTGAAAGCCATGAAAATGGCTACTGAAATGCAAAAACACAGTAGCAAAGATTTTGTAACACTTTTTGGAGAAGCTTTTCAAAAAATTGATCCGAACGCCCGCCTTGCTTCCATATTCCTTTATGAGTTTAAAGATAAGGGAATTACTACTACATCGAGCAATGCCCAGGTGCTCAGTGTTTTGAAAGAGGAAACCAAAGGGGCTGTTGACCGTACATTCCAAATACTGCGTACCCGTATTGACCGGTTCGGTGTAGCCCAACCCAATATTCGAAAATTGGCTACCAACGGCAGGATCATGGTTGAGCTTCCGGGTATCAAAGACCCGGCACGTGTCAGAAAACTTTTACAGGGTACGGCTAAATTGCAATTTTGGGAAACCTATAATTTTTCAGATATTTATACATATTTTGACGAAGCCAATAAAAAACTCCGTGCCGAAAATCTTTTGGTAAACGATACAACGAAAAAAACTACACAAAAGACAAAAAGGAATGAGGTTGTTGCGACTAAAAAATCCGGCAAAAAAATAAATCCCGCAGACACGGCTACCAACGCTTTGCTGAAAAAAATAGCTAAGGATACGAGCCAGCTGCAAAACGAAAATGCATCATTTCAGTCTTATGCCAAGAAAAATCCTTTGTATGCCTATTTGCATCCTTCTTTTTACCAAAATAAAGAAGGACGGTATTATCCTGCCAATACTGCAATAGTTGGCCTTGTTGCAATAAAAGATACTGCCCGGGTGAATAAAATGCTGTCAATGGTGAAAAATATTTTCCCCCGTGATTTGCATTTGGTTTGGGCTGTAAAACCCAATCCCAAAACACCTAATATGCTGGCACTATATTCCCTGAAAGCCAGTACACGGGATGGAAGTGCTGCCCTTGGCGGAGATGTTATCTCTGATGCCCGTCAGGATTTCGACCAAAATGGCCGTGTTACCGTTGACCTGCAAATGAACAGCCAGGGAGCGAAAATATGGAAACGTATTACCGGTGAGAATATTGGAAAACAGGTAGCCATTGTTTTGGATGGTTATGTTTATTCCTGTCCTGTCGTGAATGATCAGATACCTAATGGCCGTTCCTCTATTTCAGGTGGCGGTATGACGGTGACAGAAGCCAAAGACCTGGCCAACATTTTGAAAGCAGGTAAGTTGCCTGCCCCTGCTAAAATTGTTGAAGAGGCTGTTGTCGGTCCTTCGCTGGGGCGTGAGGCTGTCAAGGCCGGTATGAACAGTTTTGTGCTGGCTTTTATTATGGTATTGGCTTATATGATTGTATATTATGCTAAAGCCGGATGGGTGGCCAGCCTTGCCTTGTTTGTCAATGTGTTTTTCCTTTTTGGGGTTTTGGCTTCCCTGGGGGCTGTTCTGACACTTCCCGGTATCGCTGGTATTGTGTTGACTTTAGGTATGGCTGTGGATGCGAACGTTATTATTTATGAGCGTATTAAGGAAGAGGTCCGAGCGGGAAAAGGTCTGCGGCTTGCTTTGCAAGACGGGTATAAAAATGCTTATTCTGCTATTATTGATGGTAACGTTACCACGTTGCTGACAGGGGTTATACTTTATGTATTTGGAACAGGTCCTATTCGGGGTTTTGCAACTACACTGATTATAGGTCTGCTTTCTTCCCTGTTTACAGCTATCTTTATTTCCCGTATCATTTTTGATGGTATGTTGCGGAAAAACAAAAAGATTACCTTTTCGTTTAAATGGTCGGCTAATACCCTTTCCAATACCCATTTTGACTTTATCGGTATGCGCTATAAGGCTTATATCTTTTCCGGGACACTTATCCTTATCGGCCTGATATCACTCTTTACCAAAGGGTTGGATTTCGGTGTTGATTTTACTGGTGGCCGTACCTATGTTGTCCGCTTTGATCATAATGTCAATACGGAAGCAATTCGGAAATCACTAACAAAAGCTTTTGATAATCAATCACCTACCGTAAAAACATTTGGTTCCAGTAATCAGATCAAAATAGTAACTAAATTCCTGATAAATGATGATCGTCCCAATGTGGATTCAGTGATTCAGGTCCATTTATATAATGGGTTAAAACGTTTTTATAAAAGGAAGATTACTTTCAGACAATTTACGTCTGAAACCGAAGGCTCCTCAAAGCTGCTGGGTATTTTAAGTTCCCAGCGATTTGGTCCTACCATTGCCTATGATATTCGAGAGAAGGCTTACTTCGCTATTTTCTTTGCCTTGGTCATGATATTTATATATATTGCCATAAGGTTTAAGAACTGGCAATATGGATTTGGAGGGGTGGCGGCCCTGTTCCATGATACCCTGATTACAATCGGTGTTTTCTCATTGTTTAATGGTATTATGCCGTTCAGTATGCAAGTCGGACAATCTTTTGTTGCTGCTATCCTGACAATTATAGGGTATTCTATTAATGATACGGTGATTATCTTTGACCGTATTCGTGAAAATGTACATTTATTCCCTAAACACCCGTTAAAGAAGACAATGAATGAAGGTTTGAATCAGACACTGGCCCGTACCATGAATACATCGGGAACGACGCTTGTAGTGTTATTGGTTATCTTCATTTTTGGCGGGGAAGTTCTTCGCGGATTTGTTTTCGCTCTGCTGATCGGTATCTCTATTGGTACTTATTCTTCCGTGTTTACTGCCAGTCCTATTGCATACGATTTGTTGCATGGTGCACGGCAAGATAAATTGATTGAAGAAAAAGCAGCGAAATTGAATCAAAAGAAAACAAAGAAGAAAAAATAATCTTTTGCCGCTCGTTTTAGCGGGGGTTCATACAGACGTGTTGTATAATGGATAATGTTGTAAAGTATTCTTTTACAATTGATTGTCTGGTGATGGGCAAAGGGGTAAAAAAAGGGAAAAATTTTTTTAGAAAAAGCTTGTCAGAATAAAAAAGGTTATTACTTTTGCACTCCCGTTTTGGAAGAATCGGGGGAAGTAAAGAAGAGTTCATAGACATAATGAAGCACAGCCAAGAAAAGGAACAGCAAGAAATCCCCTGTCTTAAGACAGGACTTTGAGTAAATGCAGTCAGGGTCTTGAAGGTATAAATTTTTTTGAAAAACACTTATACAATGAAGAGTTTGATCCTGGCTCAGGATGAACGCTAGCGGCAGGCTTAATACATGCAAGTCGAGGGGTAAGCTCTCCTTCGGGAGAGACACGACCGGCGCACGGGTGCGTAACGCGTATGCAACCTACCTTTAACAGGGGGATAGCCCCGAGAAATCGGGATTAATACCTCATAACAATATTCTATCGCATGGTAGGATATTTAAAGCTCCGGCGGTTAGAGATGGGCATGCGTGACATTAGCTAGTTGGTGGGGTAACGGCCCACCAAGGCAGCGATGTCTAGGGGTTCTGAGAGGATGATCCCCCACACTGGTACTGAGACACGGACCAGACTCCTACGGGAGGCAGCAGTAAGGAATATTGCGCAATGGAGGCAACTCTGACGCAGCCATGCCGCGTGCAGGAAGACGGCCTTATGGGTTGTAAACTGCTTTTAAAAGGGAATAATTCCTCGCTCGTGAGCGAAGTTGAAGGTACCTTAAGAATAAGCACCGGCTAACTCCGTGCCAGCAGCCGCGGTAATACGGAGGGTGCAAGCGTTATCCGGATTTATTGGGTTTAAAGGGTGCGCAGGCGGATTATTAAGTCAGTGGTGAAATCCTACAGCTTAACTGTAGAATTGCCATTGATACTGGTAGTCTTGAGTTCGGTTGAAGTGGGTGGAATGTAGCATGTAGCGGTGAAATGCATAGAGATGCTACAGAACACCAATTGCGAAGGCAGCTCACTAAGCCGATACTGACGCTCAGGCACGAAAGCGTGGGTAGCGAACAGGATTAGATACCCTGGTAGTCCACGCCGTAAACGATGATAACTCGTTGTTGGCGATATACAGTCAGTGACTAAGCGAAAGCGATAAGTTATCCACCTGGGGAGTACGATCGCAAGGTTGAAACTCAAAGGAATTGACGGGGGCCCGCACAAGCGGTGGAGCATGTGGTTTAATTCGATGATACGCGAGGAACCT
>JALUYM010000098.1 GCA_027018745.1 Bacteroidales bacterium
CTGTAACATGGAAAACTTCGACCCGCTGGGCATCCACACCGGCGAGAGCATTGTGGTGGCGCCTTCGCAAACACTTTCCAACCGCGAATATCACAAGCTGCGGCAACTTTCCATGGAGATAGCCCGTACTGTGGGCATTGTGGGCGAATGTAACGTACAGTTTGCCCTCGACCCTGCCTCGGAAGATTACCGCGTTATCGAAGTCAACGCCCGGCTGTCGCGTTCCAGCGCCCTGGCATCCAAAGCCACAGGCTACCCGCTGGCATTTGTGGCCGCCAAACTGGGACTGGGCTATGGGCTGCACCAACTGAAAAACAGCGTAACAAAAACCACCCCGGCCTTTTTTGAACCGGCCCTCGACTACCTCGTGGTAAAAATTCCCCGCTGGGATTTGAACAAGTTTGCCGGCGTGTCGCGCGAAATCGGTTCCGGTATGAAAAGCGTGGGCGAAGTGATGGCCATAGGGCGCAGCTTTGAAGAAGCTTTTCAGAAAGGGCTGCGCATGACGGGCATGGGGATGCATGGTTTTGTGGCCAACCGGTTTTTTGAAAACGGAGACATCCGCGGGGCGTTGCAAAAGCCTACGGACATGCGCGTTTTTTATCTGGCGGAAGCTTTCCGCCAGGATTTTTCGGTTTCGGAAATTCACCGCCTGACCCAAATCGACCGCTGGTTTCTGGAAAAGCTGAAAAACATTTACGACCTGGAGCAGGAACTAAATAGCTATGATAAAGTTGAAAAGATTCCCGATGCCCTGCTGCGGGAAGCCAAGCAGGCCGGGTTTTCCGATTTTCAGATAGCCCGCCTCGTGCATAGCGACCGGCCCATCGGCCAAACCGACAGCGAAATCCTTGAAGTACGACAGCACCGCCTTTCGCGCGGCATTGTCCCTTCGGTAAAACAAATCGATACCCTGGCCGCCGAGTATCCCGCACAGACCAACTATCTCTACCTGACCTATCACGGCGACACTAACGATGTGGCTTATGAAAACGACGGCCGTTCGGTCATTGTGCTGGGCTCCGGGGCTTACCGCATCGGCAGCAGCGTGGAGTTCGACTGGTCGTCGGTAAACGCGCTGGACACCATTCGCCGCAAAGGCTACCGTGCCATTATGATCAACTACAACCCCGAAACGGTGAGCACCGACTACGACCGCTGCGACCGGCTGTACCTCGAAGAGCTGACTTTTGAGCGTGTGCTCGACATTGCCGCCCTGGAAAATCCGCACGGGGTCATCGTTTCCACAGGCGGACAAATCCCCAACAACCTGGCCATGCGGCTGCACCGGCAACAGGTTCCCGTTTTGGGCACTTCGCCCGAAAATATCGACCGCGCCGAAAACCGGTACAAATTTTCGGAAATGCTCGACAAAATCGGGGTGGACCAGCCCGAATGGCGCGAGCTGACCAGCCTGAAAGATATTTATGATTTTACGGAAAAAGTGGGATTCCCGGTACTCATCCGGCCTTCGTATGTGCTTTCGGGCGCTGCCATGAACGTGGTTTCCAACCGGAAAGAGCTGGAACATTTTCTGCAACTGGCTACGGAAGTTTCCAAACAATATCCGGTGGTGGTATCCAAATTCCTCACCGAAGCCAAAGAAATCGAAATGGACGCCGTGGCCCACGACGGCGACATAGTGGTGTATGCCATTTCGGAGCATGTGGAATTTGCCGGCGTGCATTCGGGCGACGCCACCATGATGTTCCCGCCACAGAAAGTGTATGTGGAAACCGTCCGCCGTATTAAGCGCATCAGCCGGCAAATTGCACGGCAACTGCACATCAGCGGGCCCTTCAACATCCAGTTTCTGGCCAAAGACAACGACATCAAGGTCATTGAATGCAACCTGCGGGCTTCACGCAGCTTTCCATTTGTATCCAAAGTATTGAAAACCAATTTTATCGACTATGCCGTACGGATTATGCTCGGCGAAAACCCGGAAAAACCCGGCAAGTCGCTTTTCGACATCGACCACATCGGTGTCAAGGCGCCCCAGTTTTCCTTTTCGCGGCTAAGCAAGGCCGACCCTGTACTGGGCGTTGACATGGTTTCCACCGGTGAGGTGGGCTGCATCGGCGACGACTACTACGAAGCCATCCTGAAAGCGCTCCTTTCGGTGGGCTACCACATTCCCCGCAAGGGCATTTTGATCTCGTCCGGGCCGTTGCGCTCCAAAACAGAGCTGATCAACAGCGCCCGTATGTTGCTCGAAAAAGGGTACCGGCTGTACGCCACCAAAGGCACCCACGATTTTTACACAAAAAACAACATCGCTACCACACGGGTTTTCTGGCCCGATGAAGAGCGGCAGCCCAACGCCTTCGGACTGATTAAAAACAAGGAGGTGGATTTGGTCATCAACATTCCCAAAGACCTGACTTCGCGGGAGCTGAGCAACGATTACACCATTCGCCGGGCCGCAGTGGATTTTAACATTCCGCTCATCACCAACGCCCGGCTGGCCAGCGCTTTCATCTACGCCATCAGCCGCTACCGGCTGGAGGATTTGCCGGTGAAGAGCTGGGAGGAGTACTAAAAAATCAAAACCGGAACCCGATTTTATAAACGATGCCCAGAAATTCAGGAAAGATGTACATGCCGGTAGCTTTGATGGCAAGGGTGTTCACTATTTTTCTTTTCCCCCAGCTAAATTCCAAGTCGGTAAAGTAAGCCATGTTCCGGATGTATTCGTTGTCAAATCTTTGATTGACAAGTTTTCCATTCTCATACAGGGCCACTACCAGATTAGTACTGTTTCCAAAAACACCCGATGGGCCGGCATTGATGGTAATCTCCATCTTTTTGTTTTTCACAACAGAGTAAAATAGTCCGCAACCTATAAAAATGGCAGAATAACTTGAAAAACCATCATCATAGGTGTTCAGCCCCAGCGACTGAAAATAACTTAACCGCGGGTTCACACCAAAACGGCGGAGAAGGTAAATTTTCAAATCATTGGTAACCACTATCCCGAAATTTCCAATGTCGTTTTCGTTCATGATGCCCATTCCAAACGAATAAACTTTCTCTTTTTTCTGTTTTTCCGGTTGTTGGGCAAATGTTTGGAACGAAATAATCAGCAGCACGCTGAACAGAAATATAAACTTTTTCATACATAGTTTTTTAATGAACTAAATTTTAAAAAGATTAACCGGGGAGACACAGCGATAAATCAGGTGTTGTCGGTTCTTTCTGCAAGAATAAGGATGTTTTAGAAAAAAACGAAGTTTTTCAGCTTTTATTTTGATTTTTAACATTTAAAAATTCGCTGTTTGCCATTTCAAAATATTTCCTACTTTTGTACCGTTATATTTAATAATCGTTATTCAATCTAAATAAAAATAAAATGGCAATAAAAAAACAGCAGGTGGTAGATGCCCTGAAACAGGTTATCTTTTTTGCCAAAAAAGATAACATTGTTGACCTGCACATGATCCAGGACATCTCCATAAAAGGAAAAGAGATCAAAGTAACTATTGTTTTTGAGAAATTGGATGATCCCGCCGTGGGAATTATTTATAATTCGGTTGTAAAAACGCTGAAAAAAGAATTGGGCGACGACATCAACGTAGATGTGAAACCTGTGGGTGATGAAAACGGTCCGCTGGCAGGTGTAAAAAACATCATAGCTGTTATTTCAGGAAAAGGTGGTGTGGGCAAATCGACTGCAGCTGCCAATCTCGCTGTTTCACTGGCAAAAAGCGGAAGCAAAGTGGGAATACTCGATGCCGATGTGCTGGGGCCTTCAATACCGATCATGTTTGGCGTGGAAGATGGCCAACCCAACGTTGTGGAAAAAAAGGGAAAACCGGTTTTGCTGCCATTGGAAAATTATGGCATTAAAATCCTTTCCATAGGTTTTTTCGTTAAACCCGAACAGGCATTGATGTGGCGCGGATCCATGGCCAACAACGCTTTCAACCAGCTTATGACCGATTCCGACTGGGGCGAGCTGGATTATTTGGTCATCGATATGCCTCCCGGAACCGGTGACATCCAGTTGACCCTGGCCCAAAATTATAACATTCGTGGCGTTGTATTGGTAACTACTCCACAAAAAGTGGCTACCGCTGATGTACGCCGTGCAGCCATGATGTACCGGCAGGAAAAACTGACCATTCCTTTGTTGGGAATTATTGAAAATATGTCCTATTTTATACCAGAGGATGCTCCTGACAAAAAATATTATATTTTCGGTCAGGGCGCAAGCGACCAATTGGCCAACGAATTAGGTATTAAAATTTTGGGACGAATTCCCATTGAAGCCAAAATATCAGAAACCGGCGACAAGGGAATGCCCCTTTCACTCGTGGATGGTTCGCCCGTAACCAAAGCTTTTGCAGAGATTTCCCAAAAACTGAAAGAGGAAATTGCCAGGTTATAAAATAAATTTTCAGAGTGATTTTTTTCACAAAAACAACTCAAATGGAAGACAAGGAAAAACTCAACCAAAAAGTACAAAACGTGATTGACCAGGTACGGCCTTACCTTCAGGCAGATGGCGGAGACATCAACTTTATCGAGGTTACAGATGATAACGTTGTCAATGTGGAACTGACAGGAGCCTGCGGTGCTTGTCCGTTTAGTACTATGACATTAAAAAACGGAGTAGAGGCTACCCTGAAAAAGGTTATTCCTGAAATAAAAGAAGTTGTTGCAATTAACCTGTAACAGTTTTAACATTCATTTTAAAGCCTTATCCCCGTTTTGCAAAAAACGGGGATAAGGCTTTTTATTTCTGTTCTTCCCGCACTTTAACTTTAATAAAACCTGTAAATCTTAATTCTTTATATTAAAATATCAAAGTTCAACTTCAGGATTTTCTTTTTGTTGCCATATTCTTGCTACATTTGTTATCCAAAATTAAACCTATGTCCAAAGAAATTATCCATCTCGAAAAAATTTCCAAACATTACCATGTAGGTTCGGAAATTGTCAAAGCCCTTCAAGAGGTTGACCTATCCATTAATAAAAATGAATTTGTTGCCATGATGGGGCCTTCCGGTTCCGGCAAATCAACATTGATGAATATGCTTGGCTGCCTCGACACACCCACCAGCGGGCATTATCATTTGAATGGAATGGACGTAAGCAAAATGTCAGACAACGAACTGGCCGAGGTGCGTAACAAGGAAATTGGTTTTGTTTTTCAGACTTTTAACCTGTTACCAAGATCAACTGCATTGGAAAATGTTATGCTTCCATTAATCTATGCCGGTATTTCAAAACACGAAAGGATCCGCCGCGCCGAAGAAGCATTGGCCAGCGTGCAACTTGCCGACCGCATAAACCACAAACCCAATGAACTTTCAGGCGGACAGCGACAGCGGGTTGCGGTGGCACGCGCGTTGGTCAACAAACCTTCCCTTATTTTGGCTGACGAACCCACCGGAAATCTCGACTCAAAAACATCTGTTGAAATTATCAGCCTTCTCGAAGAAATACACCGCATGGGCAATACCATTGTTTTGGTAACCCACGAAGAAGATATCGCCGAACATGCCCATCGTATTGTCCGGCTTCGCGATGGAAAGATTGAAGAAGACAAACCCAACGAAAAAATTATTTCGTATAATAAACCCGAAATGGCAAATACTTAAAAAAGGGAAAGCCATGAGTAAAAAATGGAAAATATACACCAAAACCGGCGATAAAGGCAAAACAGCCCTGATAGGCGGTACCCGTGTTCCAAAATACGACATTCGCATTGAAGCCTATGGAACAGTAGATGAGCTGAATGCACACATCGGCCTTATCCGCGACCAGGACATTGATGCCCACAGCAAAGAAATTTTATTGGAAATCCAAGACCGTCTTTTCACCATGGAAAGCAGCCTGGCACAGGATGGCAAACCTGTGGCACATGCCCTTCCCACATTGCACCAAAAAGATGTGGAACTTTTGGAAAAAGAGATGGATGCAATGAACAGACAACTTGCAGACCTCACCTCATTTATTCTGCCGGGAGGCCATCCAACAGTTTCGTACTGCCACATTGCCCGCACAGTTTGCCGTCGCGCCGAACGACTTACCATCCTCATGAACGAACAGTTCCCCACCGATGGCCTGAACGTTCAATATCTGAACAGACTGTCGGATTATCTTTTTGTTTTAGCCCGAAAATTGTCCAAGGACCTCGGCGTGCCCGAATCCCTTTGGAAACCACGTATTTGAGAAAAATTTTTAATTTTTCTTCTTTTTCTTCGCACGTATTAAAAAAAAATTACTTTTGCAAAAATTTTAACCTTAAAATTTAAGCAATGTACTGGACATTGGAATTAGCTTCAAAATTAGAAGATGCGCCCTGGCCAGCCACCAAAGACGAGCTGATAGAATGGTGCCTGCGCACAGGAGTTACTTCTGAAGTAATTGAAAATCTGAGAGAGCTGGAAGATGAGGAAGAAATCTATGAAAAAATCGAAGACATCTGGCCGGAGTATCCGACCAAAGAAGATTTCTTCTTCAACGAAGACGAGTACTGATACCATGCAAGACATTTGAAAAGCCGCAATTTCATGCGGCTTTTTTTGTATCCGGTATTCTCAACGGTCATATTGCAAAAAGAAAAACAACGAAGCTTGTCTGTTTACCTTCTGCGGTAACTTATACCGACCTAAATTTGCAAAATATTGGATTTGGGTCGGTATTACTCTTCAGAATATTATAAATCAGTTATTTAACTTTTATTCATTCTATCATTTTCCCCCCTTTTTATTATTCCCCCGGCGAAATTTATCAGACATATCATTTTTCGTTTATTTTTGTCTTCTGGAAAAAGTAGCCGTTATTTTGCCTTATGCCAAAAAGACGAAAAAGAGACCTTATCATTAAAGGCTTCTCCAAATTACTAAAAGAGGACAAGCTGAAGATTGTTGCTGAGTTGATGGACAACCAACTGGAAACCATTGAACTGCTGAAAAGTTTTTGGTATGCCGATACGGAAAAACAGAAAATATTCGATGAGTTCAGCGAGAATACCATCACCAATTTTTACATCCCATACGGCGTCGCCCCCAATGTCATGGTAAATGGCAAAACATATCTCGTTCCCATGGTCATTGAAGAAAGTTCGGTAGTGGCAGCAGCTTCTTCCGCTGCCCGTTTTTGGTCAGAACGTGGCGGCTTTCATGCCAAAGTGATAGATACCATAAAAATTGGGCAGATACACTTTTTATGGGCAGGTGACAAGCAAAAACTGGTCAACGTATTTGACGAGCTCAAACAGCTAATGCGTAAGAACACCAAAGCCATCACAGCCAACATGGAAAAGCGTGGCGGTGGCATCCTGGATTTCGAACTGGAAGACATGCGCGACAAGCTGGAAAATTATTATCAGATCAAAGTCAGCTTTGAAACCAAAGACTCCATGGGCGCCAATTTTATCAATTCCTGCTTAGAAGAATCCGCTAAAACACTAAAAGAATTCGTGTCTTCGCATCCTGCTTTTGAGGAAGAGGAAAAAAAGCTGACCATTATCATGTCCATTCTTTCCAACTACACTCCCGAATGCCTGGTTAAAGTCTGGGTGGAATGTCCTTTTAAGGAACTGGAAAACATCGACCCTTCCCTTACGGGAGAACAGTTTGCACGCAAATTTGCCACGGCCGTAAAAATCGCCGAAATCGACCCTTATCGTGCCACCACGCACAACAAAGGTATTTTCAACGGCATCGATGCAGTTGCCATAGCTACAGGCAATGATTTCAGGGCCATAGAAGCAGCCGGACATACTTATGCTGCCCGCACAGGCCATTACCAAAGCCTGTCGCATGTCGAAATCAAAAACGGAAAATTCAAGTACTGGATCGAACTTCCTTTGGCACTGGGAACTGTAGGGGGCTTAACTTCACTTCATCCACTGGCAAAACATTCATTGGAAATGCTGGGGAAACCTTCGGCAAGAGAATTAATGATGATCGCCGGGGCACTGGGAATGGCCAACAATTTTGCCGCCATTCGTTCATTGGTTACCAAGGGTATTCAGCAAGGGCATATGAAGATGCATTTGATGAACATCCTAAACCATTTTAAAGCCACAGAAAAAGAAAAAAAAGAGGCTGTAGCCTATTTCAGCGACCATAAAGTTTCATTTGCCGAAGTGGGAAAATTCGTTAAAAATCTTCGACAACACTGATAATGCCACAACAACAATCCTGGTACGCACACGGCAAGCTCCTGATAACAGGAGAATATTTGGTTTTGCAGGGAGCCAGGGCCCTGGCCATGCCGGTAAACAAAGGACAGTTTTTGCACGTCACCGTTTCAGAAACCGAAAAAGAAGCCCGCTTACATTGGACAGCCCGAAAGCCCCAGGGTTTATGGTTTCAGGCAGAATATGCAATCCCCGCGTTACGCCTTTTGAAAACAACAGATATTTCACTGGCCAGCAAGCTGGAAAACATCTTGTCCGTTGCCCGTAAACTGTCACCTGATTTTTTAACTTTCCGGCAGAATGTGCACGTCGAAACACGTTTGGAGTTTGACACTGAATTTGGCCTGGGCTCCAGCTCTACCCTGATAGCCAACCTGGCTGCCTGGGCAGATATTGATGCTTTTACTTTGCAAAGAGAAGCCCTGGGCGGCTCGGGTTATGATGTAGCCTGCGCCAGGGTGGAAACACCCGTCTTTTATCAACTCAAAAACGGAAAACCTGTGATAGAAGCCGTCCCTTGGGATCCTCTTTTTAAAGATAAAATCTTCTTTGTCTATCTCGGACAAAAGCAACGCAGCGATGAAAGCATTGCCCGGTTTAAGAAACAGGCCCATTTCACAGAAAAAAATATAGAAGAGATTTCGGCCATCAGTGAAAAATTGATCAAAACAAACAGCCTGGACAATTTTGAATCATTGTTGCGGCGCCACGAAGAAATTATGTCGGCTGTACTAGGGATTACCCCCATTCAGAAAAAATATTTCAGTAATCAACCGGGCGTGGTAAAATCACTGGGGGCCTGGGGCGGCGATTTTGTACTGGTTACCAGCCGTGAAGAAGAAGAAGTTTTCCGGAAACAAATGCATAAACGAGGGTTTAGCATCATTTTTTCGTGGGACGAAATGGCTATAAAAAAATAATTCCCAAGATCAACCCCGGCTTTACAATCCCATTTTGGAAACAGCAAAAGCATATGCACCAATGGCAACTGCTTCGCTGGTTCCCCGCCGGCTAACACCCACAGCTATTTTTTTATGCGGACGATAAACCTGTTTCTTATCAGAAAAAGGGATCGGTAAAAGAACAGTTTCATCCTGCAAAAAAAGTTTTCTTTCTTTTGCATCCTCCCAGTTGTAAGCTGTCAGTTCCATCCGTGGCATAGTGTGTCCATCAGTTTTTCGGAGTAAACCGTTCATTTGGTTGACGGCCGCAGGCAAAAACAAAGCATATGCCCCTGAAATACCACCACCAATCACAACGCAACTATCGGTAAGTGTTACCGCATTTGCCAGGGCATCGCCGAGAACATGGCCAAAAATTTCCCAGGATTCTAAGGCAGCATCCCGGTTTCCTTTTTTTTGTCCCATACCAATCTGGTATATTTCAAATGGTTGGGGTACTTTTTCAAAGGCAATACCAGCCTTGTCAGCAAACAAATGCCGGATGCCCCGGATACTGAGTACCTCTTCCACACTTTGAGATGGATCCTGCAGCCCGCTCAGCCGATTGATCTCGGCAGCTGCCGAATTATCACCGTAAAAAAGCCGTCCATTGTTCACAATACCACCACCAAAACCGGTACCCAATGTAACTCCCAAAAGGTTTTTATATTTTTTTTTGCTTTCGCCGTTGATTTCGCTTAAAAGTCCCTGCATGGCCTCTCCCAAAGCAAACAAATCACCATCATTATTGATAAAAACCGGAACTCTAAACTTGTTTTCCAGTATCCTGGCCAGTGGAACACCACCGTTAAAAAAAGGCAGGTTCTCCAAATCACCAATAACCCCGTTTTTGTAATCAGCAGGACCCGGAAAACAAAAACTGATGGCATCTGTTTGGGCTTCTATCTGTTGCTGCAAACGTGAAAAGCCGCTTATCAACTTTTGCAAAAAGTTTTCCAGATTTTCGGAAGGGGCAGGCAAATGCACTTTTTTATCCAAAATATGATTATTTTGTACAGCTGAAAAAACCAGGTTGGTCCCTCCGGCATCCAAAGTAAGAATAGTCGTTTTTTCCCTGCTCATATCATTTTTATATTTTCGCGCCAAAATTAGGGAAAAAGTATTTATCTGAAATTTTTAACTTTCAGGAAAATATCAGAACAAGCCCATCCTCGTCAAAAAAAGGAACACAACAAGTATTTCTAAACCCTGTTTTCTCAATCGTTTGTAATCAAATGTGCAATATTTCACAAAGCACAAAACAGGAGCAGGGGACGTTCATAAAACAACTATTGCAGTATGAATTTTGATAATGGTTACTTTTGTACTTCCAAAAAAACAGAAAATAATGAAACGAGTACTTATAGCAACAGGAGGGGGTGACTGCCCGGGATTAAATGCGGTTATCAGGGCCATTGTCCACCGGGCATCACAAGAAAATGACTGGGAAGTACTGGGAAGTATCCAGGCTTTTAACGGTATATTATGGGAACCCACCGAAGTGGTTGTACTGGACAATCAAAAAGTAAAAGGCATCCATTTCCAGGGGGGCACTATTATTGAAACCACCAACAAAGGAGGTCCGTTTGCCTGGCCCATAAAAGATAAAAACGGTAAATGGACAACTGTTGACCGCTCCGATGAAATGATCCGCAAATTACAAATCATGCACATTGATGCCGTTATTAATATAGGCGGGGACGGTTCGCAACGTATTTCAGAAAAACTTTACGAAAAGGGGCTTAACATTATCGGGGTTCCCAAAACCATAGACAATGACCTTTCTTCTACCGATTCAACTTTTGGTTTTCAGACGGCTGTGGAAATAGCCACAGAAGCCGTTGACAAACTTGTAACTACAGCAGCCAGCCATAACCGTGTCTTTGTATTGGAAGTAATGGGGCGTGAGGCAGGCTGGATAGCCTTGAACGCTGCTGTGGCCGGTGGTGCAGACGTGTGCCTTATTCCTGAAATGCCTTATGACATTGATGCCGTTAAAGAGGCACTGGAAAAACGTTTTGTCCACGACAGGGGTTTTGCTGTAGTGGTCATTGCCGAGGGTGCTTATCCCAAAGGAGGACAAATGGCCGTTCAGGAAAACGATGAAATTGGTTATGAAAACCCAAAACTCGGCGGTATCGCAAGTCAACTAATCCACCAGCTCAAAGAAGCGGGATTTAAACACGATATGCGAAAAACCGTCCTGGGCCACCTGCAACGCGGCGGTGTCCCCACAGCTTATGACAGGGTGCTTTCCGCCCAATTCGGGGTGAAAGCTTTTGAAATGGTGCTGCAGGGCGATTTTGGAAAAATGGTTGCTTACCGACATCCCCATTTTGTAGCAGTACCACTGAAAGATGCCATTGCCAAACCCAACCTGGTAACTCCTGATAATGCCCTTGTTAAAACAACCAAAGGCCTGGGTATTTCACTGGGACAAAAGTAAATTGTCCATGCCAAATGTTGATGTAATTTGGAAAACTTCAAAATGATACCTGCTTTGTATGAAAAAAATTTAATGTACATTTGGCACATCATTAATTAAAAAAATTACAGACATGAACATACCCGAAAATTTAAAGTACTCAAACGACCATGAATGGTTAAGAAAAGAAGGCGAAGAAGCTTATATCGGCATCACCGACTTTGCCCAGAATGAATTGGGCGATATCGTTTTTGTGGAAGTGGAGACCATTGACGAAACACTGGAAAAAAATGAGGTTTTCGGTACCGTGGAAGCGGTCAAAACTGTTTCTGACCTTTTATTGCCCGTTGGAGGCACGATTCTTGAGTTAAACGAAAAACTGGAAGATGAACCGGAACTCATTAATAAAGACCCTTATAACAACGGCTGGATAATAAAGATAAAAGTGACCGACCCGGCGGAAATTGATGAACTGTTAGACGCAGGTGCCTACAAAAAACTTATCGAATCGTAACAATCCTTCTTTATGCTGAAAAAATTCTGGCCTGCCCTTATCTGGTCAATTGTAATTTTGTTGTTGACCGGATTGCCCGGTAACGATTTTCCAAAGATTACCAATTTTTGGGGTTGGTTGGAACCGGACAAAGTTGTCCACCTGTTTATTTTCGGCGTACTTGCTTTTTTAATCCTGTTTGGATACAGAGAACAATATCTTAAAAGTAAAAAACGTTACCTTTTTGGCGTTGTAGCAATTGTTATCACTGCCATTTACGGATTAATAACCGAAGTTCTTCAATATTATATTTTTGTTGGCAGAGATGGAAATCCGTTCGATTTTTTTGCAGATGCCACAGGCGCAGTCCTGGCATGGTTGTTGTTTTATTATCTGTATAGAAAAAAAATAAGGAAAAGAGAGGCTGACAAAAAAGATTTTAATTAATTTAGCGGCCGGAAAAAATCCTATAAAAGAATATTAAAAAAACAAAAGAACAATGGAATCCAGAAAAACACCTAAAGCGGACCTCGAAAGCAAAAAAGCCATCTTTTTTGAGTTTGGTTTGGTGATTGCGCTGTTTATTGCTCTTGTTTCGTTTAATTATAAAAGTTACGAAACAAAAACTTTCAAGATTATACAGCGTAAGGTTCAAACTGCTCCCGAGGAAATTGTCCCCATTACGGAACAAAAAGTAAAACCACCTCCACCACCTCCACCCAAGGCAGTAACCCAGATAAAAATTGTAAGTAATAATGTGAAAGTGAACGATAATGTTGACATTGATGTTGAGGCCAACATGAATACAAAGGTTGCTGACTATGTTCCACCGGAGCAAGAAGATTCCGTACCCGAACAACATATTTTTGTTGTAGTTGAACAAATGCCCCGTTTTCCGGGCGGGCAGGCAGCCTTAATGAAATATCTCGCCACGCACATAAAGTATCCCGAACTGGCAAAAGAGAGTGGTATCCAGGGTCGTGTATTTATCAACTTTGTGGTTGAACCCGATGGCCATATTGACCATGTGAAAGTCCTCCGTGGTATTGGCGGCGGTTGTGACGAAGAAGCTGTCAGGGTGGTTAAAAGTATGCCCAAGTGGATTCCGGGAAAACAACGTGGAAAACCAGTAAGGGTTTCCTTTAACCTTCCCGTAAAATTCACACTGGAATAGTAAGAATTTATGAATTAAAAGAGCCCTCCTCAACCGAAGGGCTCTTTTTTTGTTTGGTTATGAATGAAAATGACGATAAACCAGCGCTGCTTTTGAAGCACCGATAATGGACGTTAATTCGGTTTCAGAGGCTGTTTTTATTCTTTTCACCGACTTCAGTTCCTGCAATAATTTCTTTGCTGTACTATCGCCAATACCACTGATATCGGTCAATGCCGATTTCAGTGTACCCTGAAGGCGCCTTTTGCGGTGATGGGTGATACCAAAACGATGGGCTTCATCACGAAGCTGCTGGATTACACGCAGTGTCTCCGACTTTTTATCAAGGTACAACGGCAACGGATCTCCGGGAAAATAGAGTTCTTCCAGTTTTTTGGCAATGCCGATAACGCTCACTTTTCCGAATAAATTCAATTTCTTTAAACTTTTAACGGCGGCACTTAACTGTCCTTTGCCACCATCTACCACAATAAGCTGGGGCAAAGGTTTGTTGTCGTTTAGCAACCTGCTGTAACGCCTCCAAATGATTTCTTCCATGGAAGCAAAATCATCCGGCCCCGACACCGTTTTAATAATAAAATGACGATATGCTTTTTTGTTTGGCCTGGTTTTGACAAACTGTACCATGGAAGCAACCGGATAATCGCCTTGAAAATTGGAATTATCAAAACACTCGATGGTCTCCGGCAAAACATCCATTCGGAGATCCTTTTTCATTTTTTCAAGAACACGGCGGCTGTGACGGTCAGGATCGACCAGTTCCTCTTGTCTTTGCCGTTCCATACTGAAATATTTTGCATTACGCTGACTGAGTTCCAACAATTGTTTTTTGTCACCACGCTGCGGGACAGTTACCTTTATTCCTTCCCAAACCATTTCAGGACGGAAAGGGACAATGATCTCGTTTGCCTGACTGCCAAACCGTTGACGGAAATCAGCAATAGCCAGTGTCAGGACTTCTTCAGGTGTTTCGTTGAGCTTTTTCTTTACTTCTACCGTGTGTGCCTGTACAACAGAACCGTTCATTACCTTTAAATAATTGACAAAAGCATTATTCTCCCCGTCCAACACCGAATAAACATCCACATTGCTAATGCGTGGATTGACAATGGTGGACTTGCTTTTGTAATTTTCGAGGATTGTCAGCTTTTCTTTCACCATTTGTGCGTTCTCAAAGTCTTCCTTTTCGGCATAAGCCAGCATAACTTTCCGTAAAGCATCAATTACCTCCCCCAGATTACCTTTTATGATAGCACGAATCTGGGACACGGTTTCCAGATAATCTGCCTCCGATTGCTTTCCCACACAAGGGGCTTTACAGTTTCCCAGGTGGTATTCAAGGCATACTTTAAATTTTCCTTTCCGAATGTTGTTAGATGAGAGGTTCAGTTTACAGGTACGCAACGGATAAAGTTTCCGGATAATGTCCAGCAAGGTATTCATCATGCGCACAGAAGCATAAGGGCCGTAATATTCCGAGCCATCGTTCACTACATGGCGCGTGGAAAAAACCCTTGGGAAAGGCTCGTTTTTAATACAAAGCCAGGGGTAAGTTTTATCATCTTTCAGCATGATATTATATCGGGGCTGAAGTTTTTTTATCAGGTTATTTTCCAACAACAAGGCATCCAGTTCGGTTTCGGTAACGATAAATTTTATCTCCCTGATCTTTTTGACCAGCACCCGTAGTTTTCCGTTTTCAGGTTCTTTATTGAAGTAACTGGACACCCGTTTTTTCAGGTTTTTTGCTTTACCCACATACAAAATTTTCCCTTCCGCATCGTAATAACGGTATACGCCCGGCTTTTCGGGAAGGCTGCGCACCAAGGCCAGCAGGTCGTTTGACGGGTTGCTGTTTTTCAATTTTTCAGTTTTTTACAAAAATAGGGGAAATCCGTCTTCATGCATGTGGTGATGTTCATTTGGGCGTGTCCCCTGTCTGACGACAGGCACCGGGCTTTCCGCTTCTACTCCTCGCTCGTACCTCGCTGCGGGGTAACCGCTTCAATCCCTCACGCAGGGTTTATTCTTTAATACAAACTTCCCGTCTCGTCAGCGTTTGCATCGCGATGGTATTTATTTTTCACTTTGGCAATGTGTTACCCCGTCCGGTCAGGCGGGCAATCCTGCCCCAAACCCCTCTCCCGTCACGATTCTGAGCCGCCCGGGTAAGATTGCGGGAAAGCCCGGCAAAAGAATCTGCGCTGAAAATAATTTCCGTTTCCAAATGCGAAGGCCCTCACGGCAATTTCTTCCCGGGCAAACAGGTGGTGAAACACCGGATTGAAGATCCTATAGCCCTGTGGGTTAACCTTTCAAGTCGAACAAGACTTGAAAGGTTGAGTAAAACTTTCAACGCCACCTTTCAGGTCTGATCCGACCTGAAAGGAGACCCACCGCCGGGCAGGACGCTCAAATTACAGCCTGGGGATTTATTCCCGGGCGGACTATTACTGTATTTTAGAAATGTACCGCGTAAGCTCGGTAAAATCGGATACCGAAAGTTGTTCGGCCCTTTTACCAAGTAAAGAATGGTTTGCCGACCGGTTTTTGAGGAAAGGTTTCAATGCATTGCGCAGGGTTTTGCGCCGTTGACCGAAAGCGGTTTTTACCACTTTGAAAAACAGTGTTTCGTCGCAGGCAAGGGAATTTGTGCTGTTCCGTTGAAGGCGAATAACAGCTGATTTCACTTTCGGAGGCGGGAAAAATACCGTTTCATTTACCGTAAAACAATAGTCAATATGAAACCAGGCCTGAAGTAAAACACTTAATATTCCATAAGTTTTACTGCCCGGGGAAGCTGTCAGCCGTTCTGCCACCTCTTTTTGGATCATTGCTACCACCTCCGAAATACGGTTCCGGTTTTCCAGTACCTTAAAAAATATCTGGCTTGAAATATTGTAAGGGAAATTGCCAATAAGGGCAAAATTTCCGGGAAACAGCTTTTCCGGTTCACATTGCAGAAAATCGGCTTCCAGAATCAGCAAGCGTTCATCAGCAAAATGATGGTGGAGATAATTTACCGATTCCGTGTCGATCTCTATCAGCGTAAGCTGTTGCAAATTATTTCTTTCCAGTAACAACTGTGTAAGGATCCCCGTACCAGGTCCGATTTCACAAACCGTTGTATATTTTTCATCGAGGCAGGTCGTAATTTTCCGGGCAATGTTGCCATCTTTTAAAAAATGTTGTCCCAAATGTTTTTTCGGCCTGACCATATGTTTAATTTCAGTTGATTTTTACTCTGTTCACAATCGGATGCTCTTCGGGATTTGAAATCCCGAAGTTTAAAACCTGCTGATGACCAGGATTACAAACCTGCTGCTGATCAGGATTTGTAATCCTGACCCCCTTTCCCTTTCGGGTTACAAACCCGAAAGCATAATATCAATCGATCAACTCAAATCCCGTATAGCTTTGCAGGGCTTCGGGGATTTTAATACCTTCCGCCGTCTGGTTGTTTTCGAGCAGGGCGGCTACGATACGTGGAAGGGCCAAAGCGCTGCCATTAAGTGTATGGGCCAGCCTGGTTTTGCCATCGGCACCTTTAAACCGAAGTTTCATACGGTTGGCCTGATAGCTTTCAAAATTGGATACAGAACTCACCTCCAGCCACCGTTTCTGGGCGCCGGAGAAAACCTCAAAGTCGAAGGTCAGTGCCGAAGTAAAACTCAGATCGCCGCCACACAGCCGCACAATGCGGAAAGGCAGTTCCAGTTTCCGCAGCAAACCGGCCACATGCGCTTTCATTTCTTCCAGTGTTTCGTAAGATTTGCCGGGATGCTGGATTTGAACAATTTCCACTTTATCAAACTGGTGCAGCCGGTTGAGTCCGCGTACATCCTTACCATACGATCCGGCTTCGCGCCGAAAACAACTGGAATAAGCCACATTTTTTAAAGGTAAATCTTCCTCTTTTAAAATAACATGACGGTAAATATTGGTGATGGGAACCTCTGCAGTGGGAATCATATAAAGCTTGTCAAGACCAATATAATACATTTGTCCTTCTTTGTCAGGAAGCTGGCCTGTCCCGAATCCGGAAGCTTCGTTCACCATCAAGGGTGGTTGATACTCAAGATATCCGGCACCGATGGCTTCATCCAAAAAGAAATTGATAAGTGCCCGTTGCAACCTGGCCCCTTTTCCACGGTAAAACGGAAAGCCGGCACCGGTCACTTTGCTGCCGAGGTCAAAATCAATGATCTTGTACTTGTCGGCCAGCTCCCAATGGGGCAAAGCATTCTGAGGCAATACAGGCATTTCCCCTTCCGTAAATACCACCTCGTTGTCCGCATCGCTGTTACCGCGTGGTACAGAAGGATGGGGAAGGTTGGGCAGCTCCACCAGCTTGTTGTGCAGTGTGCCGGAAATTTTATCCAGCTCATCCGACAAAGTTTTGACTTGTTCTTTCAAAGCGAGGGACTCTCTCCGGACAGCTTCGGCTTTTTCTTTCTCACCTGAAGTAAAATACCGGCCAATTTCCCTGGCCAGTTTCTTGGATTGCGCCAGTATATCATCCCGTAGCTTTTGTGTAGCACGGCGTTGTTGGTCCAGGCTTACAATTTCATCAACTATTCCGGAGGCATGAAAATTTTTTACGGCAAGGCGTTCAATCACCTCTTCTTTATTTTCCCTGATTCTTTGCAGTTCAAGCATAAGCATAATTTTTTGCAAAGATAAACAGGTTTAATCCATAAAAAATAGAAGCGGAAAGTTTTTTCTGTTCAAACTTAACATTCATAAAAAGGCTAATTCCTATTTTAATGCGCTGGCACGACAAAGAAATGC
>JALUYM010000099.1 GCA_027018745.1 Bacteroidales bacterium
CACGGAAGTTACAGCTCCAACGTAAAAACAAATGAAGCTGACCTGCTGATTGCTATAGGCATGCGTTTTGACGACCGGGTAACCGGAAAACTGTCAGAATATGCGAAAAATGCAAAAATTATCCATATTGATATTGACAAATCCGAAATAAACAAGAACGTACGGGCGGATGTAGAAATTCATGCCGATGCCAAAGAAGCACTTGACAAACTGCTGCCATTGATAGGGGAAAACAGACATGAAGAATGGCTTCAAAGTTTCAGGCAACTGGATGAAAAAGAACAGGAGAAAGTTGTGAAAAAGGAAACCAGGCCTCAAAAAGGAAAGATTAAAATGGGAGAAGTAGTCCGAATGATTTCCGAGAAAACTCATGGTCAGGCCAATGTAGTGACAGACGTGGGGCAACATCAAATGGCCGCCGCCCGCTATTATCAGTTTAATCGTCCCAACAGCCTGATTACTTCCGGGGGAATGGGAACCATGGGGTTTGGTCTTCCCGCAGCCGTCGGAACAAAGATTGGTGACCCTGAACATCCAACTATTTTGTTTGTTGGGGATGGCGGATTCCAAATGACTATCCAGGAGCTTGGTACCATTATGCAATACCAGATTCCCGTAAAAATAGTTTTGCTTAACAACAATTTTCTGGGCATGGTGCGTCAGTGGCAGGACCTGTTTTATAACAAGAGGTATGCTTCTACTAAACTGGTGAACCCGGACTTTATTAAAATTGCAGAAGGTTTTGGCCTGCCGGCTAAACTGGTAAACGAACGCAAAGATCTGGGATCGGTTATTGATGAAATGCTGGATTCGAAAACAGCTTATCTGTTGGAAGTATCCATTGAAAAAGAAGACAATATTTTCCCCATGATAGAACCTGGGAAATCCGTGTCTGAAATTATTCTTGAACCTCATAATCATTAAATTATGACTGAAGAAAAAAAAGAATTTACCCTCTCGCTTTTTACGGAAAACCATATAGGTGTTTTAAACCAGGTAACTGTTATTTTAACCCGCAGGCAGATAAACATAGAAAGTGTTACTGCTTCCGAGTCTGCTGTGAAAGGAGTCCATTTGATTATCCTCGTTATTTTTACTACCGAAGAACTGGTAAAGAAAGTGGCAGGCCAAATGGAAAAACTGATCGATGTGTTGAAAGTTTTTATACATACCAATAAAGACATTATCCATGAGGAAGTGGCATTGTATAAAGTAAGAACAGATGAGCTGATGGCCAGCAATAAAATTGAGCAAATCGTACGCCGGAACCATGCACACTTTCTGGAAATTACCCCAAAGTATGTGGTAATCGAACGTACAGGGCACAAAGAAGAAACCTCTGAACTTTTTGAGAAATTATATCCGTACGGTGTTCTGCAATTTGCCCGTTCCGGCAGAGTGGCCATCACCAGACAAATTAAAGAGCTCGTTCAATATCTTGAAGAGATGGAAGCCGGAAGAAATATAGATTAAATCATAAATTTTAAATAAAAAAATTACCAATGGCAAAAATTAATTTTGGCGGCGTAACAGAAAACGTCGTAACCCGCGAAGAATTTCCCCTGGAAAAAGCCCGCGAAGTATTAAAAAATGAGGTCATCGCCGTGATCGGTTATGGCGTGCAGGGCCCCGGACAGTCGCTGAACCTGAAAGACAACGGTTTCCGCGTGATTGTAGGTCAGCGAAAAAATTCGCCCACCTGGGACAAGGCCGTAAAAGACGGATGGGTTCCCGGAAAAGACCTTTTTGAAATTGAAGAGGCCTGCGAAAAAGCCACTATCATCGAGTACCTGCTTTCGGATGCAGGGCAGATTGCCATGTGGCCAACGGTGAAAAAACATTTGACTGCTGGCAAAGCCCTCTATTTTTCCCATGGCTTCGGTATTACTTTCAGCGACCAGACCGGGATTGTGCCCCCGAAGGATGTGGATGTAATTTTGGTGGCGCCCAAAGGTTCGGGTACCTCGCTCAGGCGCCTGTTTGTGGCCGGCAAAGGCATTAACTCAAGCTACGCCATTTACCAGGATGCCACCGGAAAAGCAAAAGAGCGTGTGCTGGCCCTCGGCGTGGGTGTCGGGTCGGGTTATCTTTTTGAAACCGATTTCAGAAAAGAGGTTTACAGCGACCTGACCGGCGAACGCGGCGTGCTGATGGGCGCCATTGCAGGCATTATGGAAGCCCAGTACAACAAATTGCGCTCCAAGGGCCATTCTCCTTCGGAAGCGTTCAATGAAACTGTGGAAGAGCTGACACAGAGCCTTCTGCCCCTGGTGGGCGAAAACGGAATGGACTGGATGTATGCCAACACTTCCACCACGGCGCAGCGGGGCGCCCTCGACTGGAAAAACCGTTTTCGCGATGCCGTAGCCCCCGTGTTCGACGAACTTTACGAAAGTGTGGCCAGCGGCAACGAAGCCCGCATTACCATTGAGGCCAACCGTCAGCCCGATTACCGCGAAAAGCTGCAAAAAGAGCTCGACGAAATCCATAATTCGGAAATGTGGCAGGCCGGGGCTGCCGTGCGTAAACTACGGCCCGAAAACGATTAGCTAACCTGTGGGGCAACGAGGGTTTTCCCCTGCTTTTTGACAACCTTTTGAGGGATAAAACCTCATTCGTTGTTGTAAACAAACGGAAATTTTATTTTCACCCGGGCTTTTGGAGGGGTAATCTCTTTCATGGGCCTGGGTTTTTTAATGCCCCCGCCTTTGCTTACGGTGGTAGTTTCACCCTGCTGCACCACACGTTCCGTTTTGTCGTTTTTCACTTCCACCACTCCCTCGTAAACGTTGAGGACAGCCCGTTTCGGATCGATAACAACTGTGAAGTTGCTGCTTTGCGGCACGAACGAGGCCCTGGGAATGTGAAACGGAACGGGCGCTTTGAAAATGAACTTACCGTTGAGTAAAGCCAACCTGTTTCCCGAATCGGTTTTAAAGAGGGCACCCGGCTGTAGTTCCAGCAGGGCAGAAGGCCCTTTTCCGGGAAACTGCAACAAAAACCGGCCTTTGATAATCTTTATTTTTGAGGTGTCCCGAATGGGAAGGGCAGGTATCTCCTGAAAATCCGTTATTGTTTTTTCCCCGAACTGAATGCTGCTCCCGGCAAAATCCGTTTCCGGAATGAGCACCGGGTACCGGTTGTCGGGAAGCAGGCCGTATTTTGTCAGTGTGGCTGCAGGGTTTTTGGTTTTTACAATAAAAGATTTTTTCCCGGCGGTCATTTTTGCCAGCAGCCATTCGTTTATGGTGGAGGCAGGTTCTCCGTTGCCCGTTTCATCCGAATAGAGCATTTCGGTAAACAGGAAATCGCTGTAAACCCCGGCCGGGTTTTTTAAACACAATCCGTTATAATAGTG
>JALUYM010000100.1 GCA_027018745.1 Bacteroidales bacterium
TGCTTATCTTTGTAAAAGAACAACCTGAAAAGGTTTTAAACCAGTCCTGACATGAACTACCGTTTCTTATTATCATTGTTCATTTTGGTACTCTTGCCGGGGGTAATTTTTCCCCAGAGCAAAACAGACTGGAAACTGGCAAAACAAAAAAACGGGATTACAGTGTACCTGCGTTTGTTACCGGGCAACAAATTTAAAGAATACAAAGCCATAACAATTGTCAGCACGACGCCGGATAAAATTCTCCGTATTTTGGAAAAACCAAACAAATACCCTGAATGGATGTCGAATATCAAAACTGCGAGGTTGGTCAAATGGCAGGGAGATTCGGTTTATTACACATGGTCACAAGTTGCTATGCCCTGGCCTTTTCACGACAGGGACCAGGTATCACGCTCACAGATAGTAAAAAACAGTATCTCCGGCGGGATACTGATAAAAATTCGTCTTTTGCCAGGCCTTGTTTCACACAAAAACAGTATGATCAGGATAAAAAAAGGAGTAGGCTACTGGCTTCTCCAACCTGAACCGGGAGGAAAAACAAAAATTGTTTTTCAGTTTTTCACGGATCTCGGCACTCACCTTCCCGGGTGGTTGATAAATATGTTTATCGTCAAATCTCCTTATCAAACCCTGACCGGACTAAAAAAAATGATCCAAACCAATTCTTTCTAAAATCTGCCGGCACATCCTTCCTCCATCTTCACGAAACCGGCATCAATCAGAAAAAACAGTTCATGAGACAATATCCGTCCATCATAAATAAAAAGATGCATTCATTTTGGGTTTTTATTCCAAAAGTGTGCATCTTTGTACTTTAACCAGCACAAAAACTACTACTATGAAAAAATTATTGTTCATAAGCTTGATGGTTTTGGTATTGATACCGTTTCAAACCAAAGCCTGTTACACCATTGTTGCAGGAAAAAAGGCCACCGTTGACGGGTCGGTTTTGTTTGCCCACAATGAAGATGACTGGGGAGTACAGCTCATGAATTTCTGGCATGTCCCCCGGCAACAGTTTCCTAAAGGGGCACTGGTAAAACTCATTCGCGGTGGCACTATCCCACAGGTTTCCCAGACATGGGCTTTTAGTTGGATACAAGATGTGAATGAAGAATACAGTGACTTTTACATAAACGAATGGGGCGTTTGCGTGGCCAGCAACGCTTGCGGTTCAAAAATAGAACATCCCGAAGTTACCGATGGCGGTATCGGATACATGTTGCGGCGTATTGTAGCCCAACGGGCCAAAACAGCGCGTCAGGGAGTAAAAATTGCAGGGCACCTTTTGGATAAATTTGGTTATGCCGCCGGTCCGGGAAGTGGCCGGACACTGGTTATTGCCGATAAAAACGAAGCCTGGCTGCTGGATATCCTGCCCGGAAAATACTGGATAGCCGAACGGGTTCCGGACAACGCAGTTGTACTTCAACCGAATATATTTGTCATCCGGAAAGTGAATTTCAACGATACAACTAATTTCATTTTTTGCAAAAAAGACATCCGGAAATATGCCATTCAAAAAGGCTGGTATAACCCGCGAAAAGACAAAGTTTTTGATTTCTCTTACATTTTTTCAGATTTCAGAAGCCGTCATTTTACAGAGAGAGGTTACGACACCCGTCAATGGCGCGGGCAGCAACTGCTTTCGGGAAAAACAACCACTATCAGGCAGGCTAAAAAATCGGGGCTGCCCTTCTCTGTCATTCCCGCCCATAAACTAACCCCTGCCGACCTGATGCAGGTTTTGCGCGACCATTATCAGGGGACCCCTTACGATATGACACTGAACAAAAAAATTAATCCCAACAAAGGTTCCGAGCGTACCATTTGTTCCCTTTCCACACAGGTCTCCCTGGTGGCACAATTAAGAACAGGATGGCCAAAGGAAATCGGGCCGGTTTTATGGCTTAGCTTTGGCCGTCCCGATGTTAATACGTACGTCCCTTTTTATCCGGTGGCTACGCAACCGCCTGCCTGTTACCATTACGTTCCGGGAAACGGAAACTGGAAAACATCACTGGCCCATCAGTTCAAACCGCTTCCCGGCACTTTTACCTACCAGCCTGACAAGGCTTTCTGGATCTTCAACGACCTGGAAAACATCAGCGGACTGGCTTATTACAAAACCATTGGCATGATCCAAAAAACGTGGAAACAACAGGAAAAAGAAGCTTTTGCCTTGCAACCGGCTGTGGAAAAAAGTGCTTTGATGCTTTACAAAACCAATCCGAAGCGGGCAGCACAGTTCCTGCAGGAATATTCCAATGCCCGGGCCATGCAGGCTATAAAAAACATCCAGGCAGCTGCTGATAAAAGTGAAAAGCCTTATCTATCGTTAATATTGAAAATCAATGTTGAAGACGGATGTTTTTACTTGTTTTGCGGGATAAAATAAAAGCATAGGCCAGCAAAAAAACAACTGTCAATAAAACGGCTATTTTCATCATCAGGACATTTAAAAAGAATGTCCAAAGAAATATTCCGGACAAGCCTGTTAACACAACAAACAAACCAAGTATTACCATGAGGTCTTTTTGTTTCCTTCTGCTGATCATGTTACCATGAAGGAAAGTTCCCAACAAAAGCGGAATTATCATAAAACCAAACAGTAAATGACCTCTTATAAAAGCCAGATCATTTGCTACGCCGGGGGCATTTCCAGTGGCCTGACCAAAGAACTGTTCATGAAATTCTATGTATAAACCGAGGCCCACTACAGCCATCAGGTAAACCAGTATGAAAACAGCAACCATCCTGTGGAGAAACAAATCGTTGTTATCTTGTCTTACTCCTTTTTTGTTTTTTATCCATAATCCGGGCACCAGCAAAAGCATTCCAAAGCCGAGGGCCGACAAGACAGCATCATCGAGAGGGATTCCGTTGAGGCCACTGGAAAACAAGACAGGAGGTTCCCAGCCCGACCAGGCACAATACTGGTAAATGCTGATTTGTGCAAGGGTAGCGATCATCATGATCACAAGCCCGGAATTTTGCAAAAGCACCATTCCTTTCGACTTTCCGGAATCTATGCGCAAAAGCGGCATGGCAAATCCGGCAGCAAGAAAAGCAGCAAGCATTTGATGGCTGTGTGCATCAATGTAATTCCCTGCCACATTTTGTGAAAGCCAGGGATGGCTAAACCAGGATGGGAAAGCTGTCCCCAGGTCTTTTATGGCCCCGGCAAGATGGCCTGCCGGCGTGGCCAATGACATACCTATCAGGGCCAACGTTACAGTCCACCAGGCAAATGCATTTATCCCTTTACGGGATGATTTGAAATAATATACGAATGAAATAACAATAATGACAAGAGCGGTTATTTCGGCAATCACCATGCCTGTAACCTG
>JALUYM010000101.1 GCA_027018745.1 Bacteroidales bacterium
TTTATCAACACAAAAAACAGAAAGAGCTGCCATGGGAAAGTCGCGACGGAAAAAACCAAAATACAAAGTAGTGAGTTTCAAACTTTCGGCGAAACAAATGAAATCATTAAAAAATTATTGCCGGGCACGGAAAACCACACCCACCAAACTCATCAAGAAAAGTATCAGGTATTACACAGAAAACTTCTCGGAAGAAGTTCCGAAAAAATACTACACAACAACTAACCAACTGGATATTTTTGAAGACAACCAGGGCAAAAAGACACTGGACATGTTTGAGTAACAGTCCGTTTATTTCACCGAAACTTCCAGTGTACTCTCTTTTCTTCCTTCAGACAGTTTAAATTTGACTTTTCTTCCGTTGATCCTCATTTTCTTCTGGGGCTTGCCGTATTGTTTCAGGTCAAAAAAGTCACCTCCGTTTTTCATATCATAATAGATGATAATATCGGTGATCCTTTTTGTTCCTTTTTTGTCGCCCCGTTTCATTTGAAACGCCCACTTTTTCATGTTGTTTTTACTTCCTTCGACAAAAGCTGAGGCTTTACGCGATTTTTCCTTGATCATTTGAAAAGTAAGCCCCAAAGAAGAAAGTGCCTCTTTTACACTGGGGTAATCACGGCTTACCAGGGCTTTGGCTATGTCAAGATCTGTCTTGGGCGCTTCCTGCGCCTCTACCAACAAACCACTCAAAAGAAAAACAAAAAATAATATTCCTTTTTTCATAAACGACTCATGTTTTGGTGTTCAAAAGTAAACATTTTTTGGGAACTGCGAAAAACTGCTTAATTGAACTTTTCGATAATCAGCCTTTTAAAGCCCGGAGTAGCATATGTTTTAAAGCTTTTGTCTTTGGCCGACCAGATAAACATGGCTTGAAGACCGGGGTGGTTTTCTACGAAAGAACGTGCCTTTTTGTATCCCATAACCATAAAAGCAGTGGCATAAGCGTCGGCCAGGGCAGTATTTTTTGCCAGCACAGAGACGCTCAGCAGCGAATGCTGTACAGGATAACCTGTTTTGGGATCAATCGTATGAGAATACCGAATGCCGTTTTCTTCGTAATATTTTCGGTAACTGCCCGAGGTGGCCACCGACATATTATGAAGCACAATGACAGCTTTCAGGATACGGGGAGCATCTTTATCCGCAGCAGGTTTTTCAATTCCCACACGCCAGTATGAACCGTCGGGTTTTTGTCCTTTGGCTTTTACTTCTCCTCCGATATCAATCAGGTAATTATGGATACCGAGACTATCAAAAAACCGTCCGACCACATCATCGGAGTAGCCCTGGGCAATGCCGTTGAAATCAATTTGCATGCGCGGGTCCGCTTTTATTACTTTTCCATCCACTATCTTGATTTTCTGATAACCCACCAACGGCAACAAGCTGTCTACAATATGTTTGCCCACTTTTTCACGGCTTTCAAAGCCGAAGCCCCAGGCCTCAACCAAAGGTCCCACGGTCATATCAAAAGCTCCATTAGTGGCTTTGCTCACCTCTTCGGAATATTTGAAATTGCCAATAAAATTAGCATCAAGAACCACACTGGTATCATTATCATTTACCCTCGACAAAATCGAATGGGGCACCCAGAGAGAAACAGACTGGTCAAAAGCTTTCAGAATAGAATCGACCTGGGGTTGCAGGTTTCGGTGCAATGAGTCGTAATAAACCATATTATAATACGTACCCTGTGCCTGACCTTTCAAATGTATTGGTTTCAATGTGCTTTTAGGGGTACACGAAAAAAGGAACATACTGAAAATCAGCAGGGGCACTGTGCCGATAAAATTATGGCGTTTCATGTGTTAAAATTTCATATTTTATTAATAATGAGGCTTATCTTTTTGGGAGAAGTTAAATGAAGTCCTACAAAAAGATGAAACAGCTATATAATAGAAAATATTTCTCCACTCATGTCGACTTTCATATGAACAATAACTGGCAAATGGTCGCTGTAACCTCCGTAATAATATTTTCCGGAAGTGCGGTTTGGTATAGCAGGTTCAGAACGGGAATGGTAAAGCATCCAGTCTTTTTTAAAAATCTCTTCTTTGTTCATGTTGGTTTTTATACCATTATAGCCCCCTACAATTGCTGTCGAAACAATAACCTGGTCAAACAGGTTCCAGCCTTTGTAAAAAAGTGTTCCTTTTCCTGCATGATACGGAATACTGGCAAGGTTGTACAAATGTTTTTTTGCAAAAGGGGCTTTGGGTTCCAGCGCACCCAGCGCCTCTGTAAGGCTTTTGTCGGTAGGATTATCGTTCAGGTCACCCATAATTATTATGTTGGCATTAGGATCAACGTTGAAAATAGAGTCGGCCATAAGCCGCAGCATATGACCGGTGAAGCGCCTTAGCGCATCGGTTTTTTCCTGTCCGCCATAACGGGAAACCCAATGATTAACAAAGATATGAATAGTATCCATTCCATAAACCAGACCTTTGGAATAAAGGATATCGCGGGTCGGTTTATCAGGTTCCGAAGGAAAACGAATCCGGATAAACCGCGTTTTTATAGGAGTATAAATGGCCGGTTGATACAACATGGCCACATCAATACCCCGTTTGTCGGGGCTGTCTTTATGAAGGATCTTGTAATGGGCATTTTTCAATTTACCCGTATGGATCAAATCTTCCACCACCTGCTTATTTTCCACTTCTGCCAGTCCGAAAACTGTGGGAAAACCAGGCTTGTTAATAGAAGACATAACTTTGGCAATATTTTGCAATTTGCGCTCATAACGCTTTGTATTCCAATAGATTTTGCTTGTTGGCAAATGGTCATTGTCTCTTGTATTGGGATTATCAATGGTATCGAACAGGTTTTCCACATTATAAAATGCCACAGAGAAAGGCTTAAGCTCATCATTTTTGCATGACGGGAACAAAAAAGTGATGAATAAGGCAAACGCCAATAAGCCAAACAAATATTTTTTCATTTGAAAGTCATTTATTCTACCCGGTAGCAAATTTAATCAAATAACAACAACAATCTTTCCGGTACCAATAAAATACCTGAAAACGAAAAAGCTAATGAGGGCAAAAAAACCTTTTCTTCAATAATCAAACACCATTCAAAAAGATCACTTGCAGGTTACCTGAAGATGGTTTCTTTTCTGTTTGGCCCCACAGAAACCAAACGGACAGGAATTCCTGTTTCCGATTCGATAAACCGAATATAATCTTTTAATTGCCGGGGCAGCTTTTCAAAGTCCGGTATTTCTCCCAATTGACCGTGCCATCCTTCAAAAGTTTTATAAACCACTTCTGTTTCTGTTTTCTCAAGATCAAACGGAATCTTATCTGTCAGGCGGCCGTTAATTTTGTAAGCAGTAGCA
>JALUYM010000102.1 GCA_027018745.1 Bacteroidales bacterium
AGAAATGTTAAAATGAAAAAAATCAATAATCCCTACAAGGAAATGGATGGGTACCAGTGTTTTGGATGTGCTCCCCAAAATACCAATGGTTTGCAAATGAATTTTGCCGAAGATGGTGAGTATGTTGTTTCCGAATGGAAACCGAAGGATTATTTTCAGGGTTATTATAATGTATTGCACGGTGGCATTCAGGCTACTTTGATGGATGAGATTGCATCGTGGCTGGTACAGGTAAAGTTGAAAACAGCCGGAGTTACCTCAACGATGAATGTGCGTTACAAAAAAACCGTTCCGATCAATAAAGGCAACATTAAACTCCGGGCCAGACTTACCGGAAAGCGCCGTAACCTTGCCGATATTCATGTAGAACTGTTCGGACCGGACGATGAATTGTGTGCTGAAAGCGATTTTGTTTATTATACATTTCCTCATGATGTAGCGGTAAAACAACTACATTATCCTGATTATGAAGAGTTTTTTAAAGACTAAAAACAACTGGCTGGATGATGAGTCGCCCGTTGTCTTTATTTCTTTAGGTAATGGATAAACGACAGTAGTGTTATTTGAATCAGTTACAAAAAAACAAAATTTTCAATGCTTAATTATCCGTTACATAAAAAAGAAAAAGAAGACCGGATTATTTGGGCTTCGGTCAGATCTACGCTGGAAGCTTTCCGGTTCAAGCACAAACGCAGCGGAAAAAAAACAAGAAGTAAGTGGACTCTTTTTGAACGGTTATTATGGGTTTTTAAGTTGCTTCTTAAGCTTGCAGGGTTATATGAAAAAGGTCTTGCCAACGCAAAAAACATTGAAGTAACAAACGTAAAACTGGCCTTTCCCGACCTTCCTTCAGCGTTTAATGGTTTTAAAATATTGCATTTGAGCGATTTGCATATTGATGCCATCGAAGGTTTGGAAAATATCCTTGTTCGAAAAATAAAACCACTTGATTTTGATTTATGCGTTATCACCGGCGATTTCAGAATGGATACCACAGGTAGTTTCAGGCAAATTTTTCCGGCCATGCAAAAACTCATGACTGTTTTGCGTCCCGAAAATGGTGTTCTGGCAGTTTTGGGCAACCATGATACATATAAAATGGTTGATTTGTTGGAACAGCTTGGCATCCGGTTTTTGCTGAACGAATCTGTTTTTGTTGAAAAGGAAAATCAGCGACTACTGATTACCGGTACTGATGATACTTATTACTTTTATACCGATATGGCCTTGCATGCCCTGGAACATAATGGGAATGATTTTTCTATTGTTCTGTCACATACAAATGAGTTGAGCGATGTTGCCGCAGAAAACAATTACAAACTTTATTTGTGTGGACATACCCATGGCGGACAAATCTGCCTTCCTGGCGGAATCCCTGTTATTAGCCATCAGAAAGAGATACGTGAACGCGTTCGGGGTTTATGGAGGCAAAATGGAATGATGGGATATACCAGTGCCGGAGCAGGGGTTTCTGGTATTCCCTTGCGTTTTAACTGCCCGCCTGAAATAACTGTTTTTGAGTTAATGAGAGGAGATACTGCTCCTGTATAAAAAAAGCGGCACTCCTGAAAGTACCGCTTTTAAAAATTGTCTTTCAGCTTATTTATTTGATCTGTTGCGGTGGTGATGTTCGCCATTTTTTACTTTGTGGTGTTCGGCTTTTCTTGCTGCCCTGTCCTTTTGTTGTCTGGCTTTTCTTTGTTGTACTTTTTTCTCATGGGCAGCTTTTCTGGCTTCAGCACTTTTGTGCTGCCTTGTTTTTTTTACTCTGGGTTTTTTGTCTGCTCTGGGGTGTTTTGTCCTGGCAGCATGATTACCGGAATTCATCTCGGCCTCAGTAGCAGTGGTCATTTGAAATGCAGGTACTGTTTGCATATTGGTATTCTGAATAACCATTGTAGTAGCTTGTAACACAGCATTGTTGTTGGCAACGTTGTTTGCTACGGCATGGTTGCTGGCCTGCGTCAAGCTGAAAGCAAAGACCATGACAATTAATAATGCAATTTTTCTCATGATTATAATTTTTTAAAATTAACGCACAAATATACATTCAGAAACTAAGCAAATGTTTACTTACATAGTTAAAAATTTTTAAATAATGTTAAAATGCGGGTAATATACCAGAAAGCTTTTAATCAGGAATATATCTGATATACAAAACAAATTTCAGATTATGCATTGTTTATTAAGGCCAAAATTATTCCTATTTTTGCCAGTAATAAAATTAGTTTGTTAAACTTTAAAATTTAATACAATGTACAGCAATCTTGAGAGTGTTCCGAAAGCATATAATGAACCTGTACTCAGCTACAAACCGGGTTCCCCGGAGCGTGCAGAAATTAAGGCCATGTTAAAAAAATTGAAATCGGAAGAAATGGAAATTCCCATGTTCATCGATGGGAAGCCGGTTACAACCAAAGAAAAAGTGGCCATCCACCCGCCCCATGAATTGAAACATACACTGGGCTATTATTATAAAGGGGATGCTTCCCATGTGAACATGGCTATTGATGCCGCTTTGAAAGCCAGGAAAATTTGGCATAACATGCCATGGGAACAGCGTGCTGCCATTTTTTTGCGTGTGGCCGATCTCATCAGTGGCCCTTATCGTGCCAAGATCAATGCTGCCACCATGTTGGCCCAGTCAAAAACTATTTTTCAGGCCGAAATAGATGCTGCCTGTGAGCTGGCCGATTTTTTCCGTTTCAATGTACAATATATGGCCGAAATTTACAGCCAGCAACCTAATTCTTCCAAAGGAATCTGGAACCGGTTGGAATACCGCCCGCTGGAAGGGTTTGTGTATGCGCTGACGCCTTTTAATTTTACTTCCATTGCAGGGAACCTTCCCGGTGCCCCTGCATTGATGGGTAATGTGGTGGTTTGGAAATGCTCCAATACCCAGGTTTATTCTGCAAATGTTATCATGGAGATTTTCCGTGAAGCCGGTTTGCCTGACGGGGTAATCAACCTGATTTTTGTTTCAGGCCCTGTTGCAGGAAAAACGGTCATGGAACACCCCGATTTTGCCGGTTTCCACTTTACCGGTTCAACCGGTGTTTTTCAACATATTTGGAAAACCATTGGTAACAATATTTCCAAATACAAAATGTATCCCCGCATTGTTGGTGAAACAGGGGGCAAAGATTTCGTCATGGTACACAAATCGGCCCGGGTCGATCAGGTAGTTGCCGCATTGGTCAGGGGGGCATTTGAATATCAGGGACAGAAATGTTCGGCTGCTTCTCGTGCTTATATACCTGATACCATGTGGGATGAATTGAAAGATAAACTGGTCG
>JALUYM010000103.1 GCA_027018745.1 Bacteroidales bacterium
ATGGCCTCTTTTCGTCCGTTGCCGGGCGTTTCGCTCAGCCGGGACCGTGACGGTTGCCTGCGCATTACTGCGCCTTTTATCGGCGTTTTTAACCTGGGAACACACGATGTGGTTGAATTCTTGGAAGAAGACCGGTTCAGGGTTTTGGGCCGGACAGATAACGTGATCAACAGTGGGGGGGTAAAACTCTTTCCGGAGAAAATCGAACAGAAACTTTCGTCGTGGATTACCGTGCCGTTTTATATCGGGAAACAACCGGACAGGTTGCTGGGTGAACGGCCGGTTCTTTTCATCGAATCGAAAACTTGGCGGGAGAAACGAGTGGCCCTTTTGTATCAGCAAATGAAAAATACGTTGGAAAAGTTTGAATTACCTGATAAAATAGTTTTTGTGGAAAAATTTGTAAGAACGGATTCGGGGAAGATTGTCAGGTCATCCAAACAGTCACAAGGGTAAAACAGGTTTAGGCAGTATCCTGCGGGGCAAAGCGTTTGGACACACCGTGGGGGGATATCCTGTCGGGAAACGGTTTGTGCTATTTCGGGCGTGGACGCCCGAAACGTGGACACCTGAAACGTAGATGCCCGAAACATGGATTTCCGAAACGGTGTATGTCAATCATGCCGTAATGATTCTACCGGATCCTGTGAGGCTGCTTTTTTTGCCGGCAGGTAACCGAAGATAATCCCTACGGCAGTGGCTACCCCAAACGACAAAAGGATAGACCAGAAAGAAACAATGGTTAAAATTCCCGTCATCAGCGTTATCACTTTGGCCATAATGACGCCGAGCAATACTCCCAATATGCCTCCGGTTATGCTGATGAATGTGGATTCGGCAAGAAACTGAAAAATTATATCTTTTTGGGTAGCTCCTGTGGTACGGCGTACCCCGATTTCACGAACACGTTCCATCACAGAGGCCAGCATGATGTTCATGATGCCAATACCGCCCACCAGCAATGAAATGCCGGCAATAGCCCCCAAAACTATATTAAAGATATCTTTTGTTTTTTGTTCCTGTTTCAGCAACAGTTCCGGTATTTTTATGTCAAAATTATCTGTGCCCTGATGCCGGCGCATCAATATCTTTTTGATGACTTGTGCCGTGGCGATGAGTTGGCTGCTGTTTTTAACTTGTACGATAATTTTATCCAATTGGTTGTTGTCTGGCCCGATGCCGTTCGGGCTGCTGCCGCTGAAAAAAGCCACAGAACCCCCCATAACCACAATCTGACTCCCTCCGTTCATGAGTGAAGCCTGGTTTATCAGCGACCGGTCTTTGTATCGCAGGAGGATGGTTTTCACCGGGGTAAAAATGCTGTGGTTGTAATCGGAAATGCCCATGTTTTCCGCTTTCTTGTTTACCTGAAGCCCGCGGATAATGCCAATAACCTGCAGCCAGATATTGCCGGCTTTTATTTGTTTTCCCAGCGGGTCCTCATCAGGAAAAAGACGGGCGGCCACTTCACTACCGATGATACATACAGGTTCTCCTTTCAGTGCCTGCCCGGGCGTAAAAAAGGTCCCTTTTTTTATTTTCAGGTTGAAAATCCTGAAAAAGGCAGGGCTGACACCGGACAATTCTGCCGTGATTCTTTTGTCTCTGGCCGAGGCCTGTATGTTGTATGTGATTTCCGGACTTATTTGTTTTATTGTGGGGATTACTTTTTGAATATTTTCCTTATCCTGAAGGGTAAGCCCCGGGACATATTTTTTTTGTTCGGATTTTTCTTCCACTTCGTCTTTGGCGTTGTTGCCATTTTTATTTCCTCCGGTGTTTGATGGTATAATTACGATGTTGTTTACCCCGACCATTTTGATTTGCGCAAGGATTTCCTGGCGGGCTCCGTTACCAATGGCCATCATGGCTATCACGGCAGCCACACCGAAAATAATGCCCAATGCGGTTAGGATCGAACGTGATTTGTTCAGAAAAACCGCTTCGAGGGATACGGAGAGGATTTGAAGGTATCGTTCTAACATTCAATTTTAAAAAAGCTAAAGTAATAAGTTTTGCCTGACCCGTTGCAAGAAAATTGGTGTTTTGCAAAAGTCCTGGTTTCTTTTATCCTTTTTTCAAGGCATATTTTTCGATAAGGGTCATAATTTCCGTTTTTTTAATGGGCTTGCTCAGGTATTCATCACAACCGGCTTCCAGGGCGCGGTCTTTTTCTTCCTGCATGGCATAAGCTGTTGTTGCCAGGACAGGCAGGCGGGGAAAAAGTTTTTTGATTTTTCGTGTGGCCTGGTCTCCTGTCATGACCGGCATTTTCAAGTCCATAAAAATTATGTCGTAGTTATTCTTTTGTGCCATTTCAACTGCTTCCTGTCCTGTTTGTGCACGGTCTATCCGGTTTACTTTATCTTTCAGCAATACTTCAAGATAGAGATAATTGGTGTCATCATCTTCAGCAATAAGAATATTCAGTTCTTTCCATTTTATTGTTTCGGTTTTTTGCGGGGACATTTCCTTTGCGGTTATTTTTACCGGCTCGTAAGGCAGGCTGAAATAAAACCGGGAACCTTTCTCCGGTTGGGACGATACACCGATGGTCCCCCCCATAAGTTCCACCAGTTCTTTGGCAATGTTCAACCCGAGGCCTGTTCCGCGAATGGCAGAGCGAATGGCAGAACTGCTCCTGTAAAAGGCTTCAAAAATACGTTCTTGTTCTTCTTTAGGAACGCCGATGCCGGTATCTTCAACAAAGAAAAGGATTTTATTGTCGTGTATTTCAAAACCTAATTTCACATGACCCTGTTTGGTGTATTTTATGGCGTTTGAAGTAAAATTGGTTATCACCTGTCTGATTTTGTATACATCCCCACGAATCGCTGTTTTTTCTTTTTTCCCCGGAATTTGCAGTTTGATTTTAAGGTTCTTGTTCATTTCGGGAATGTCAAACATAAGAAGGATTTCCTTCAGCAGCTCAGCCGGATAAAAGATGTTTTTCTTCACGGGAAGTTTTTCGCTTTGCAGCCGCGACAGGAAAATGACATCGTCGATGAGGTGGAGCAGTTGTCCGGCACTGTTGTTCACGATGCGGGCGTAATTATCTTTCTCTTTGTCGGTAGCAGCTTCCAGCATAAGTTCCGAAAAGCCCATGATAGCATTCATGGGGGTACGTATTTCATGGTTCATGTTGGATAGAAAAGCCGATTTCAGCCTGTTGCTTTCTTCGGCAGCTTCTTTGGCCGCCCTGAGTTCCTGTTCGGCTGCTTTCCGTTCGGTGATGTCGGTCATGATCCCGATTAAATGTTCTACATCCCCGTTTTGGTTGGTTACAGGAGTAATTATTTCTTCCACAACATACAAAGTGCCATCTTTCCGTTTGTCTGTGATTTCCCCTTTCCAAACATGTCCGGAATGCAACGTTTTGTCCACATTATCAAAAAAAGCTTTGTTTTGTTTCCCGGAATTGACAAGGTCCCCGGTATATTTTCCAACAGCTTCTTTTTTTGAATAACCGGATAATTTGGTAAAAGCTTCGTTTATCCATTCGATAACTCCATCGGCCCTGGTTATGATAATGGCGTTGGCGGCAGCGTTGAGGGCTTTGTCGCGGAGCAACAATTCTTTTTCGGCTTCTTTTCGAACAGAGATATCCCTTACCACACTAAGCCGTCCGATAATTTTACCATTGGCATCATAAAGGGTATTGGGGTTTACTTCTATAGGTATTATTCTGCCGCTTTTGTGAATGAGTTCCAATTCGTAAAGCTGAACATTCCCTCCCTGCTTTCCTTTGTTAAAAGCATCAATGGCAAGAGGAACTGTTTCCGGGGTAATATAGTCTGTAAACTTTGTGCCGATGACTTCTTCTTGCGAATAACCAAAAATGTATTTTGCTACCGGATTAACGTATGTAATGTTTCCGTTTAAATCATACGTTACAATCAAATCGATGGAACCTTCGGCCAGTGTGCGGTACTTGTTTTCGCTTTCGCGGAGGGAATTTTCCATTTGCTTCCTCCACTTGATATCTTTTACTACAACGGCCCTGGCTTTTTTTCCGTTGAAATCGGTAAAATCTATTCCTGTCAGCTCCACGAACAGGGTTGTCCCATCTTTTTTAACGGCTTCAATGTCGTAAGGTGCGGAATATTCGTTTTTTACACTTTCATACGTTAGTTTCCGGTATTCGGGTTTTACCAACAGTTCGATAATATTTTTACCAACAATTTCATCCAACGAATAGCCTGTCATGTCAAGAAAAGCCTGGTTGGCATCAATGGTGATGGCTTTATTATGGATGACAATCCCTTCGGTGGTGATTTTAGAGAATTTTTTCAACCGCATTTCACTTTCTTTGAAAGCTTTATCGGCTTCGCGCCGTTCGGTAATATCGCGGACAATAGCAATTCTGCCCGTGGGTTTTCCCTCACTGTCATACAAAGAGGTAACATTTAATTCGACGGGGATTCTTTTCCCGCTTTTATGCAATAAATCAACTTCATAAAGCGGAATCTCGTCGCCGTTTATACCCCGTTTAAACTTTTCAATGGTTGATTCCACATATTCCGGTGCAATAAAGTCCCAGAAATTTTTACCCAGTACCTCTTCAGCTGAATATCCGGTGATCTTTTTCACCGCCGGGCTCAGATAGGTCAGTTTACCGGTTATGTCAAAAGTGAGGATGAGATCGGAGGAGGCCTCTGCCAGCGACCGGTATTTGTTTTCACTTTCTACGAGTTTTTCTTCCGCTTGTTTTTGCTTTGTTATATCATTGTACAGGGTTACTACTTCGCCGGAAGGCAGTTTGTAAATATAATTCTCACGCCATCCGGCAATACGGTTATCCTGGTAAAATTTTACGGGCAACCTCATTGGTTTCCCTGTACGATATACTTTTTTAATGGCCTCCACCAAGCCAAAAGATTCTGCTCCGGGAAAAACTTCCTGCAGCTTTTTGCCTGTAATATCTTTTCGTTTAATATGTTCGAGTTTTTCTGCAGAACGGTTAAAGTCTTTGAAGATAATATTTCCCTGATCAGTAACTTCATAAACTGCCACACAACTTTTTATGAAGTGAAACAGGCTGCGGTACCGGGCTTCACTTTGTTTTAATTTTTCATCAATTTGTTTTTTCTCTGTGATATCGATGGTAGATTCCACGACGTATTTAATGGTATTGTTTTTACCGAGAACAGGATATGCCATTGTATTGAAATACCGGGTTTCCCCGTTGTTTAAAGTAAGTTTGGCTTCGTTGCTGGCCGGCTTTCCGCTTTCAAAAACCTGTTTCACGGCGCAATTTTCACAAATCTCATTTTTCTCCTGAAAAACTTTATAACATTTTTTCCCGAGGACATCCTTCAATTGATACCCTTTCAATTTGAGCAGGGTTTGGTTGGCCAAAACCACTTCAAAATTTTTGTTGACAAGGTGTGCCGGATAAGGCGAACTGTTGAATATGGAATTGAATTTTTCTTCACTTTCGCGCAAAGCATCCTCCATCTTTTTTTGCTCGCTGATATCAATGGAAAAGGCGAAAACCACATCGGCACCAAAATAATTTCCTTTTTCAACTGTCACGAGTTTTGGGAAAACGGTCCCGTTTTTTCGTTTGCCCCAAAATTCAAATTGCTGGGGCTTGTTTTCGAAAGCGAGGGATACAAATTTTTTAATCCGGTCAAGATCGTTTTTCCCTTCAGCAGCAACGTCGGCAGGGGTTTTTCCAATGAGGCTGTTTTTGTCGGAAAACCCATACAGCTTCACAGCAGTTTTGTTTACCTCAATAAAAGTTCCTTTACGGTTCTGGATATAAATGGCCACGGAATTGTTATCGAAGATATTTTGCAGTGTTTCGTTGGCTTCTTTTAGTTTGTTTTCTACTTCTTTTACGGGCCTGATATCCCTGATTATGGTCATGTTCAAAGGCATATTGCTGTAATGCAAGAGGATCCCCTTTGTCAGGATGGGGATTTTTTCCCCTGTTTTCAGGGTAATGGATGTGGAAAAGAAAGAAACATTTCGTTGGTTTTGTTCAAAAACCCGCCGGATGGCTTCTCTAACCTTTTGGTGGTCTTTTGGGGGAACAAAACGGGTTACCGGTTTTCCTACAAAATCTTCTTTTTTATAATCTCCATAGTCAGCAATACGCCGGTTAATGTATTTGATGACGCCCTTTTGGTCCAGTAAAACAATGACGTCGGGGGCATCTTCGATGATCTTACGGTAGTTTTCCTCATTTTCGGCCAGGCGTTGTTCTATCTCTTTTCTTTGGGTGATGTCGTGAATAATGGAATAGAGCCGTTTTCCTCTCTTGTAGTTCACTTGTCCGCTGTATACTTCCACGGTTTTTATACTTCCATCGGAAAGCTTGTGTTCACACACAAAAAAATTCTTCTTGTCGGAACAGGCATTTCCCATGTTTTTTTTAACCTGCTCTTCACTTGTTTTGTTGATATCTGTGGTTTTCTTTTTGATTAACTCATCATGGGTATAACCGTAAAAGTTACAGGCCGCCCGGTTGGCATCAACAATTTGCCCGGTGGCCGGGTCGATGAGCAACATGATGGAATGGTTTTCCTGGAAAAGGGTTTTGTATTCCTCCTCTTGATTTAAAAGAGAGATTTCTTCCTCTTTTTTGAAACGGAGGTAGGTGTTCAGCCTTTTTTTCCACAAAAACGGGGCAAAAGAGGGGAATATTATATCGTCGATGCATTCGGGAAGTTCGTTTTGGGGATTCCTGTTTTCAGGGTCAAGCAGGATGAAAGGAATAAATCCGTTCCGGGATTTCAGGGAAGTAATTTCTTTGCAATGTTTTTCTGCTGTTTCTTCATCTACAAAAACCAGGTCGGCTTTGGCTGCTTCCCCCGGCAAAAAGACAGTGGTATTCCGGACGGTTATTCCCGGTAATAATTTTTTCAGGCTGGCTGTAAAGGTTTGTTGATTTGTTTTGGCAGTAACTATGTAAGCTTTCCACATTTTCATTTTTTCGGCTTTATGGAATGTTTTCGGTTAGATTGCTATTGTAAAAATACAAAAATTACCGGAAAAAAATAAAACACGGTACGATAAAAGAATTATTTGGCGGGGGAAAAATTGTTTTTGGCTTTTGGATAAGTTGCTTATCAGTAGTTTAGGCAGTAGCGGGAGTATAAACTTTTACTTCCATTTCACCTTTTACCACACGCAGGCCGTTCATGGCGAGCGCTTTCATTTCGTCTTCGCCGGGATAAACGTGTACCGGCGCCATGCGGTGTACATAGGAAATGATCTGGTTCACAAAATATTTGTCGTGGGCAATGCCCCCGGTAATGAGGATGCCATCGATTTCGTATTTTAGTACGGCCCCCATGGCGCCAATCTCTTTGGCCACCTGGTAGGCCATGGCATCGTAGATCTGTTTGGCTTTTTCGTCGCCGGCAGCGGCGCGTTGTTCTGTTTCGTAGGCACTGTTAGTGCCGAGATAAGCCACCAGCCCCCCTTGGCCCTTGATCATTTTTTCCACTTGCGGCAGGGTGTATTTTCCGCTGAAGCAAAGCCGTGCGAGGTCTCCCACAGGTAGTGTTCCCGAACGTTCCGGTGAAAAGGGGCCATCACCATCAAGGCCCTGGTTTACATCCACCACGCGTCCTTTTTTGTGGGCACCCACGGTAATGCCACCGCCGAGGTGGACCACGATCAGGTTTAGTTCTTCGTATTTGCGCAGGATGGATTTGGCATGTTGGCGGGCTACAGCTTTTTGGTTCAGGGCGTGAAAAATAGAACGACGGGGCAGTAATGGATGACCTGAAAACCGGGCCAGGTCATCCAGCTCGTCTACCACTACGGGATTGGTAATGTATGCTTTGGCGTTGGGCAATGTATGGGCTATATCATACGCAATGAGGCCGCCGAGGTTGCTGGCATGTTCGCCGTAACGACAGGTGCGCAGGTCTTCGAGCATGGGCTGGTTGACTTCAAAAACGCCCGATTCCACCGGCCTGAGCAGCCCGCCGCGGCCCATGACCACACGGATATGGTCAGGCCGAATGTCGGCAGATTTCAATTCTTTCAGGATGAGGTTTTTCCTGAATTCAAATTGTTCGGTTATGACTTTAAATGGTGCCAGCTCTTCGGTTGTATGACGAATGGTTTGGATAAAAACAGGCGTTGTTCCCGTATACACAGCCATTTTGGTGGATGTGGAGCCGGGGTTTATGGCCAATATCCTGATTTCTTCGTTCATAAGCCGGTCATTTGGGCGCCTTTTGTTTGAGGCGGCAAAAGTAAACTATTTGGCCGTTATGGCAGCCAGGGCAATAGAATAAAGTTTTGTTTTGATGCTATCACCACGCGAAGAAAGTACTGCCGGAACTTTTGCCCCCACTACAATAGCCCCCTGCTCACCACCGGCCAGCTTGGTATTGGCTTTGTAAAATACATTACCCGACTCAATGTTGGGAAAGACCAGGCAATCAGCGTCGCCGGCCACGGGGCTGTTGATTTTTTTAATTTCTGCACTCTCTTTGTCGATAGCCACATCCAGTGCCAGCGGACCTTCTACCAATGCGCCTTTTATTTGTCCGCGGTCAGCCATTTTTGAGATAAGGGCAGCATCTGTGCAGGCGGGCATTTTGGGCATGACCTGTTCGGTAGCGGCCAGGACCGCTACTTTGGGCTTTTCGATACCAAGGGCGAAGGCAGTGCGGATCAGATATTGGGTAATGGCGATTTTTTCCTTTAATTCGGGGAGGGGGATAATGGCCACATCACCGATAATCAAAAGCTTGTGATAGGAAGGGTTTTCCATCACCGTTACATGGCTTAAAATGGCGCCTGGCGACATAAGGCCGTTTTCCTTGTCAAGAATGGCGCGCATGTATTTGTCGGTGCTTACCAGTCCTTTCATGAGCATGTCACCATGGCCTTCGTTTATTAATCTTACCGACCAACGGGCGGCCCGCATTTCATCGGGTTCGTTGACGACATGAAATTTACGAATATCAATATTTTCCTTCAGGCAAACGGAAGTAATGATTTCTTTGTCCCCCACAAGGGTGGCGTCGATAATTCCCATGTCGACGGCTTGGTTAATGGCACCAATGGTATGGGCATCATTGGCGTAAGCCGCCACCAGACGTTTGCTTTTTTGTGCTTTGAGCACAGAAAAAAGTTCTTCTAATTTCTGTATCATTTTTGCTGTATTTGTCCGTGTTAAAGTTTTCACAAAAATACAGTTTTTTTGATTTCCGGTTTGAAAACCTGTTGGAGTGCAACCTAAAATCATTGTTCCTTTTTTTTAAAGATTTTGTGTGACCAAAATCACATTTAGTTACGGAAAAGCGGAATACCTTTGGCTTTTTTATCTGACAGGTTAAAAAATAAGCAATGAGTTTTTAATCAATCGATTACTTTTTATTATGGAAGAAAGCAAAGATCGTGTCAAAAATCTTTCCAGACGCAGTTTTTTTAAGGTAGCAACATTAGGCATTGGAACTGCCGCTTCATTTTTATTGGGATTGCCATTGATAGGCTCTATAGTTGGAAAAGGGAAAATATTTCTGCATAAAACTTACTCGAGGCTGGTTCCCGTTAAAGATATTCCTAATTCATTTTCTCCTGTAAAAAGGCCTTCGAAATACCATTTTCCCAAAACAGACCAGGATGCTTATATCACGACCAAGAAAATGGAAAATGTTTGGGTTGTAAAAAAATCGGAGAAGGAAATAACGACTTTTTCGCCTATTTGCCCCCATTTGGGATGTCGGTACGACTGGGATCAGGAAAAGAAACTATTTGTCTGCCCCTGCCATAACAGTATATACACAATTGAAGGAAAAGTTGTTTCGGGACCGGCGCCACGTGGCCTGGATACCCTGCCCACCGAAGTGAAAGATCAGGATGTGTTGTATGTGGAATATGAGCGGTTTAAGGTGGGTGTTCCCCAGAAAATAATTATCGGATACTAAAACGCATTTAAAAGAAATTATATGAAATCTGGATTTAACAAATGGTTCAAAGAAAGGTTTTCTTTGGATGGGATGTTTAATGCTGTTTTTGATGAGGCGATTCCGGGGGGATCGAGCTTTTTTTTCACTTTGGGAAGTGCTACTTTATTTGTGTTCGGGTTACAGATTATTACAGGTATATGGCAATTGTTTTATTACGTTCCCACCGTGGATCATGCTTATGAAAGTTTAAGTTATTTACGCATATTTGTCCCTTATGGTTGGTTGATACACGGAATTCATTACTGGGGTGCCAATCTTATGGCTGTTTTGATAGCCTTACATATTATTCGTGTTTTTATTTGGGGTGCTTATAAAAAGCCACGGGAACTTACCTGGCTTTTTGGTATTTTATTGTTGTTGTTAACTGTCGGCATAATTTTTACCGGTGCTGCTTTACCCTGGGATGAAAGGGGTTACTGGGCAGCTGAGGTTGGTACCAGTATTGCCGGAACAGTTCCTTTTATAGGTCATTTTTTAATTCGTTTTTTGAGGGGTGGAATTGCTATGGGTCAACTGGCCCTTTCGCGGTTTTTTGTGTTTCATGCAATCCTTCTTCCCGGGATAACGATGCTGCTTGTGGTATTTCATCTTATGGCTTTCAGGAAATACGGGAGTGTGGGGCCCTGGAAAGCATCAAAACGGATAAAAACAGGCCCTTTTTGGCCTGACCAGGTTGCCAAAGATTTGATTGTAAGCGGTTTGATCCTTCTATTGCTAATAGGTCTGTCGGTTTATTTTCCACCTCCTTTTACGGGTCCTGCTGATCCGAACGATGCTGTTTTTCTTCCTAAACCCGAATGGAATTTTTTGTTTTTATATCAATTACTAAAAATTTTTAAAGGACCGGCAGAGCTCATAGGTACTGTGGGAATTCCTTCCCTTATCTTGATCATTTTTGTCCTGGTACCGTTTATCGACCGAAAAGAATCACATAACCCGGTAAAACGGTTGGGCATGATGATAGGAGGTTTTGTTTTTGTGGCCCTTGTTTTGATTTTTACTTTAATGGGATTCTACAGCAAACCACCGGGAAATGAAAACCAAGCTTCTGCAAAGCCGGTTTTGGCACAGACTGGTATAAAAAAGGAAATAAGCAAGTTGTCGCCAGAAGCCATTGTCGGAAAGAAACTTTTTGAAACGAGCGGTTGTACTGCATGCCATGTTATCAGCGGAGTGGGAGGGAAAGTTGGTCCTGACCTGACTAATGAGTATAAAAGAGGACGTTCCAGGGATTGGTTACATGTTCAGATAACCGATTCAAAAACACATTATCCAAACTCGATCATGCCTGATTATAAGAATTTTTCAAAAATCCAACTAAAGGGGTTGATTGCATATTTACTGAGTCCGCATCCTGCATCACTGCCGGCTTCTGTCAAAAAAATCAATACCCTTTCAGGAAATCGTTCCAAAAACAAAACCGGTACTGCAAAAAACTCTTCACAAAACAAAACCGGTTATTCATGGGCAGCCAGCACGGCCAAAACCCTTGCCGGTTTGGGTCTCCCCGGCAAAGCAGCTTCTATTATCGGAAATGTGGAGCTCGGAAAGCAATTATACCAAATCAATTGTGCAACCTGTCATGGTGCCGAAGGCAAAGGAGGTGTTGGCAACCCCGGTTCTTATTTGGGGAAAGTTCCCGAATTAAATCCCATCAGCAGGGTTTTGTTTAACAAGGATCCACAAAAATTTGCCAATAATATTGACCGGTTTATACAACACGGATCAATACCTGCCGGGCCTCATCCTGCATTAAAAATGTTTCATTACGGGGATTCTTATGCTTTAACACAGCCTGAAATAGCAAGCATTGAAGCTTATATTTTGGACCTGAACCATGTTAACCGTGCAGAGATACGGTCTCGTCCCTTACCCAGGCAGTTTTTTGTTCTTTCGATATGGATTGCCGGTCTTGTAATTGTTCTTTTGGTTGTTATCTGGTTCATTTACAAAAAAACATTGCGGAAATCTTCCGGTGATTAACCTGAAAAATACCTTTGGTATAAACTAACCTGGAGGAGAATATTTTTGTAAAAACGTCTGCGTTGCAAACGGCGGGCGAGGATTTTTTCACAGTCCGCCTGGCAGACGCTCAAACCAGTTGCCTTGAATTTGTTCAAGGATATTTTATTACCCGAAAAGTTCCTGCAACAGGTCTTCAATTTTATTGATACCGGCAACTTTAATTCGATAGTGTTTTGTATCGATTCCTTTCAGGTTAAATTTGGAAACAATGATTTTTTCGAAACCGAGTTTATCGGCTTCCATAATGCGGTTTTCTATATGTGTTACGGCCCTGATCTCGCCCGAGAGGCCTACTTCGGCAGCAAAACAGATATTGTTTTCCATGGCGATGTCTTCGAGGGAAGAAAGTATGGCTGCAACCACGGCGAGGTCGATGGCCGGGTCGCCCACGCGGATGCCGCCGGCAATGTTGAGGAAGACATCTTTAGTTCCCAGTTTGAAGCCGCTGCGTTTTTCCAGTACGGCAAGCAACATGTTCAGGCGGCGCAGGTCGAAACCGGTGGAGGAACGCTGTGGAGTGCCGTAAGCGGCACTGGTAACAAGGGCCTGTGTTTCTATCAGCATGGGCCGTTGTCCTTCTATCATAGCGGCAATGGCAACACCACTGGCAGGTTCATCCCGTTGCGAAAGCAATACTTCACTGGGATTATTCACTTCGCGCAGGCCTCCTGTATGCATCTCAAAAATACCCAACTCAGAGGTGGAACCGAAACGATTTTTCATGGAACGCAAAATGCGAAAGCCGTAGTGACGGTCTCCTTCAAATTGCAAGACCGTGTCTACCATGTGTTCCAAAACTTTGGGACCGGCCAGGTTGCCCTCTTTGGTGATGTGGCCAATAAGTAAAACCGGTACCTGGGTGGTTTTGGCAAAGCGCATCAGCTCGCCGGTTGTTTCCCGTATTTGCGAGATGCTGCCCGGTGATGATTCCAAAGTGTCTGTGTAAAGAGTCTGAATAGAATCAATGATCAGTAAATCAGGTTCAACAGCATCAATTTGTTTAAAAATATCGGTGGTGAAAGTTTCGTTGAGGATAAAACAGTTATCGTTTTGAACCCCTATCCTGTCGGCACGCATTTTGATCTGTTGCTGGCTTTCTTCCCCTGTAACGTAAAGAATACGTAATCCTTTCATGTTCAATGCAGTTTGCAGCAATAAGGTAGATTTGCCGATGCCCGGTTCTCCGCCAATGAGTACCACCGAACCGCTGACGAGCCCGCCTCCGAGCACACGGTTCAGTTCACCACTGCCGGTATCGATGCGCTCTTCTTTTTCCGCGGATATTTGTGAAATTAGCACGGGTTTGGATTTTTTTTCACCTTTTTTGACCCCGTGTTTTTTATCATCCTTTTTGCTGACCACTTCTTCCACAAAGGTATTCCATTCACCACAGGCAGGACATTTTCCTAACCATTTGGTGGACTGGTAGCCGCAGTTCTGACAGAAGAATGTTGTTTTTGTTTTTGCCATGGTACAAATGTAGGAAATTTGGGGAGACAGCTAAATTCCGGCTTCTTCCTGTAAGTCTGTACGGGGGCATGATGAAAGGGGCTTTGTAAGTAAAACAATCCAAAGTATTTTCACCGGCATCGTTCGATCAAAAACTAATAACGGGGTTCTAATTTTAAAATTTCTTAAAATTTCAGGACAAGGCTTTAATTTCCTAAATTCGCAACCTGATTCTTTTTCAAAACTGCATTATGAATAATTTTAAGAAACTGAATAAGTGGGTAGGATGGGCCGTTTTTGCGATTGCTGCTTTTGTCTACCTTTCCACCATTGAGCCTACTGCCAGTTGGTGGGACCCCGGTGAGTACATTTCCACTTCTTACAAGCTTCAGGTTGGTCACCCTCCGGGAGCCCCGTTGTTCCAAATGATGGGCAGGTTTTTTTCTTTGTTTGCATTTGGAAATGTGCAGCATGTGGCCAGAATGATCAATATTATGTCTGCTTTGGCCAGTGCGTTTACCATCCTGTTTCTTTTCTGGACCATTACTTTATTTGCGAGGAAGATTTATTTGAAAAAAGCAGGCGATGAACATGAACTCACCAAAGGACAAACCTGGGCTATTCTCGGGGCCGGTATGGTGGGTGCCCTTGCCTATACCTTTACTGATTCGTTCTGGTTTTCGGCGGTGGAAGCGGAGGTATATGCCACATCTTCTTTTTTTACAGCCATTACTTTTTGGGCGATCTTGCGATGGGAACAGGTGGCGGACGAACGCAGCGGCTTTCGATGGATCATACTCATCGCTTATTTTACAGGCCTGGCCATTGGGGTGCATTTATTGAATTTGTTGACCATTCCGGCCATTGTTTTCGTCTATTATTTCAAAAGATATAAATTCTCCTGGAAAGGCTTCATTGCGGCCGGTATTGTGGCATTGGGCATCCTTGCCTTCGTCATGTATATTATCATCCCCCAGGTGGTTAACCTTGCCGGGAAATTTGAACTTTTCTGCGTAAACAGTCTGGGGCTGCCGTTCGATGTAGGAACAGTGATTTACTTCCTTGTTTTGATCGGTTTGCTTGCCTATGGCATCTATTATACGCAAAAGAAGAAAAAGGTGGTTTACAATACCATCCTGCTTGCATTAACTTTCGTCCTGATTGGTTATTCTTCTTTTCTCATGCTGGTGATACGGGCCAATGCCGATACCCCCATCAATGAAAACGATCCGAAAAATGCCGTGAACCTGCTCGCTTATCTGAACAGGCAGCAATATGGTACCTGGCCGTTGCTTTACGGACAATATTATAATGCCCCTATTATTGGTAATAAAAACGGGACTCCTGTTTACCGAAGGGATAGCAAAACAGGAAGATACGTGGTGATTGATGACAGAAAAGGGACTATCCCTGTTTATGACCCGCGTTTTGAAACCATTTTCCCGCGCATGTGGAGTAACCAGAAACCTATTCAGATTAAATTTTACAGGAGCAAAGAATATGGAGGCACGGGAGGAACACCCATCAGGGTGGATATGGGCAATGGTAAATCCAAAATAATCGTCAAGCCGAGTTTTGCCAACAATCTGAAATTTTTCTTTAAATATCAGCTTGACCACATGTACATCCGGTATTTCATGTGGAATTTTGTGGGACGACAAAATGATATCGAAGGACAGGGAGAAATCAATCATGGAAACTGGATCAGCGGCTTTAACTTTTTAGACAGGTTGCGGCTGGGCGATCAGTCACATCTGCCTGCGAGCATGAAAAATGTTGCACATACAAAGTTATACTTTTTACCGCTTATACTTGGTTTGATCGGCTTGTTTTTCCATTATTCCAGAAATAAAAAAGATGCCTGGGTGGTCAGTGTGCTTTTTTTCATGACCGGGATAGCCATTATTATCTACCTGAACCAAACGCCGGTACAGCCCCGTGAGCGAGATTACTCCTATGTGGGTTCTTTTTACGCCTTTGCTATCTGGATAGGCCTCGGGGTACTTTCACTTTACGAAGGGATTAAAAAATATTTTAGTAAAAAAGAGATTGCTGCAGCGGTGGTTACAGTGATCAGTCTGGTGCTGGTCCCTGCCAATATGGCCAAACAGGAATGGCCTTCCCACGATCGTTCCGGCAAATACTCGGCGCGCGATTTTGCGGTGATGTACCTGAGAAGTTGCCCGCGTAATGCCATATTGTTTACTAACGGCGACAACGACACTTTCCCGCTTTGGTATGCCCAGGAAGTAGAAGGCATCCGTACCGATGTGCGTGTGGTAAACTATATGTTGGCCGGTGGCGCCTGGTATGTTAATCAAATGTTCAAACAGGAATACAATTCGGCGCCGCTGCCCTTGTCTATACCATCATTAAAATACGACAGCGGTCTTATGAATTATATTCCCGTTTATCCGGTTATAAAAGGGCCTGTTTCCCTCAGGGATGCTGTGGACTTTATTAGAAGTGACAATCCACAAACAAAAATGCCCCTGCAGGATGGTGATAAAATTGATTATTTGCCGAGCAAAGAAATAGTCTTGAAAGTGGATTCGGCTGCTGCCGTAAATTCCGGAACCGTTCCGAAAAAGGATGCCGGAAAAATAGTGAAGGAAATACGTTGGAAAGTCAGGCAGGGCTATCTTTACCGTAGTGATATTATGTTGTATGACCTGATTGCTACCAACCATTGGAAACGGCCAATCTGTTTTGATAACCCTTCTGCTGTTACCAAAGTGCTGGGTATTACCAAATATTGCCACATGCGCGGGCTGGTGTACCAGTTTATACCAACCCCGGCCATGGATTATGCCAAAGGTATGGGCGGGGTAGATCCCGATTCTTCGTACCGGATCCTTATGAATAAAAATGTGCGCTGGGGTCGGATTAACCTGCCTCATGTCCTGGTAGACCCGGTGAGCTACCGAAATGCCATTATTGCCAAACAGGCCTATGTCCGTCTTGCCCAGGCTTTGGTAAACCTTCACCGGAACGACTCTGCCGTCAGGGTGCTTGACAGGGGGTTATATTTCTTCCCCAACAAAAAGTTCCCGTATGATTATTTTACTATTCATTGGGCTTTATTGTATTATCAGGCCGGTGCTATCAAAAAAGGCAACAAAGTGATCATGGATATTTATAACCGTTATATGGGCGACCTGAATTATTATAACAGGTTGCGTCCGAAGTTTGTCACGGCTTACACGGATAATATTCAGGAAGCCCTGGGCGCTTTGCAGCAAATGGCAAGGCTAACCAAAGCTTTTCATCAAAACAAACTCTCTAAAAAAATCAATAATGGTTTTTATACCGAATTGAAACTATTGGAGGGAAATATAAAATAGGTTTGAACCTGTTATCAAAAAACACAAAGCCCGGAATCAGAAAACTTTTCGGGCTTTTTGTTTGTGAGACCATATCAATACACCAATACCAAGTAAAATTAACGGAATACTTAGTAACTGGCCCATATCCAGCAACATATGCTGTTCCCACGGTTCCTGGGGCTCTTTGAGAAATTCGATAAGAAAACGGGCTGTAAAAACCAACAGCATAAAGTAACCGAAAAGTTTTCCCGGTTTCAGGTTTTTAGTATGGTGCCAGTAATATCTGTACAAGAAAAAGAATATCAACAGATAAGATACCCCTTCATAAATTTGGGTGGGATGATGGGGACCTATAGTGTATTGCGGGTCAAAAGCGCGCTTGAAAATAAAGCCCCACGGCAGGGTAGTAGCTTTGCCGATGATTTCCGAATTCATGAGGTTGCCCATTCGAATGAAAAAACCGGCCAACGGTACAACAATGGCTATGCGGTCTAATACCCAGATATAAGACTGATGGCGGGTCTTGGCAAAGATATATAACCCCAGTAAGATACCTAAGGCAGCGCCATGGCTCGCCAGTCCGCCATGCCATATTTCAAGTATCTGCAGGGGATGCGTAAAATAAAAATGCGGTTCGTAAAAGAAAACTTCGCCCAGCCGTGCACCGATAATCGTAAAAACAAACATATAGGTAAACAAGATGTCCGTTTCTTTTTGGTCAACTTGTTCTTTTTCAAAGATTTTGAGGATGATCAAATAACCGATTACAAATCCCGTCGCAAACAGTAGTCCGTACCAGCGCATGGTAAAACCCCCAATAACAGGAACGGAGTTTGAAATATGAAAAATATCGGGATTAACGTTCCATACAATGTAATTTGGCAACATGATATTTTATTTTCTGCAAAAGTAAGAAAATAGGTTGGTGCAGAATTAAAAA
>JALUYM010000104.1 GCA_027018745.1 Bacteroidales bacterium
CATTGTAACTCCGGGAAGCCAGTTTAGTTTTAACGGCTCGGCATGCGATGGCAAAATCTATAAAACCATCTATTTTTACGAAAATGGGGTAAAAAATGCCACCATGAACACGCAATGCAACAGCAACCTGAAAGTTGGTGACAAATACGGAGATTTCACCCTCATGGCCGGAACCAGCAAAGGCAATATTCCGTTATGCCACGGAAATGTAACGCCCCCACCGGGCGGTTCCACCTCTACATACAGCGGAACACTGGCTTTTGAAGACTTATGGCCTTACAAAGGGGATTATGATTTCAATGACCTGGTGATTGATTACAATTTCAATATCACAAAAGATGCACAGGAGTATGTACAAAATATAACCGCTACTTTTATCGTCCAGGCTTTTGGTGCCTCCTTCCATAATGGTTTCGGTTTTCAGTTTCCCAATGTAAAACCGGATCAGATTATAAGTGTTACGGGTTATAACCTGGCACCCAATAGTATCTTTAAACTGGCCCCCAACGGCCTTGAAAAAGGACAGTCGAAAGCAACAGCCATTGTTTTCGACGACTGTTGGAGACTGATGCCTTATCCGGGACAGGGAATAGGTGTGAACACTGAAATGAATGTACCTTTTGTAACACCTGACACCATTGTCATGCACATGGTATTTTATAAAAATGGCGCTTTTGCACCGGGCGGTCCGGTAAAATACAGCACCCTTGATATAGGTAATTTCAACCCGTTCCTGGTTGTAAACCAGCAAAGAGGCGTTGAGATACACCTTCCCGACCATGCACCTACCGACCTGGCCGACAAAGCACTGCTTGGTACGGGAGATGACAGCAGTAACCCGGCTACAGGCAGGTATTACAAAACAAAAAAGAACCTGCCCTGGGCAATCAATATTCCGCAGGCTTTTGTATGGCCCATTGAAAAACAAGACATAACAGGAGCCTATAATTACTTTGGTGTCTGGGCAGAAAGCAGTGGGCAGTTATTCCCCGACTGGTACCAAAACAAGCCCGGATACCGCAATACAAATTTGCTCTATACAAAAAATCATTAAACTCCGGAATCTGTCACAAAGCCCGGACTTCAGCACCCGGGCTTTGTTTTTTGTGCCCTTTTTATTTTTTCACAATTTTTCCATAATAACTTTCCCCGCCAAGGGTAAGGCGTATAATGTAAACGCCTGCTTTTAGCCGCATCAAAAAAGCATTGTGAAAAGATAAAAAGGTTCTGTTTATCCGGAAAGTTTTTTCAAATAACATTGTTCCCTCTAAAGAAAACAGAGCCAGTTTTCCCTCTCCTGTATACTTTTGCGGGATTCCGACAGAAAAGCCGACAGAAAAAGGATTAGGCCAGACAAATAAGCTCTTACCGGCTTTCCGTAAACCAGATAATTGGGTCAGGTAGGCATCTGCTTTGGCAAAATCGGGAATACCCCAGCCCATGCGGTTATTTGGATCATTCCACAGGGAAGCTGTTTTTTTCAGGGCATCAATGATTTCCATGTTCGTTGCATTTGGATGGGCTTCCCAAAGACAGGCACACATACCGGCCAATACAGGGGAAGAAAAAGAGGTACCGCTGGCACGCGTCACGGAATCCGTAGAATTAGCAACGGCATCATCCTGTCCCATAGCCATGAGAGTGGGTTTGATACGGCCATCAAAAGTGGGGCCGACAGAACTAAACGAAGCTCTGGTGCCAAAGGGGTTTACCGCACCCACAGTCAGGACACTGTCGCCATCGGCCGGTGCCCCAATCCATGGAAAGGAAATATCCTGGCCGCTGTTTCCCGCACTGTTCACTACCAGAATCCCTTTACTCGCCGCTATTTCAGCCCCCCGTGTGGAAATGCAGGTCTTTCCGTTCATATCTGAATAAGGATGAGAATAAGCAGGGTCATCAAAATCAATATAACCCAGCGAACTATTGATAATATCCGCCCCCACGCTGTCAGCAAACTCTGCCGCTGATACCCAGTTATATTCTTCAATCTCATTTTCAGAACCGGCATCTTCCGATCGCAACAACCAATAGGAGGCATCAGGAGCTGTACCGATCATGATTCCAGGCAAATCGGCAGCCATACAGGAAAGCACCATGCGGCCATGATAATGCTGTGGATAAACATTTCCACCGGGATTCACAAAATCTTTGGTTCCCAAAATCCGGTGCATATCCCTTAAACTGTCAAATAAAGGTTGTGAAAGGACATGGCTGTATCCCGCATCCAAAACAGCAATCACCATTCCCTTGCCACGAAAACCTTTTTTATGCAGGTAAATGCCGTTGATTTGCTCAATTTGTGTCAGGGATGCTCCATACCGTGCCGCCATTGTATCTCTTGCTTTAAAAGCGAAAAAAGGTATGGCGGGTAAAGCTGCCTCTTTTTTGAATTTATCCGGCACCCGTTTTTCAGGAGCAAATTTTAATGTTTTTTCCACAAACGGAAATCCTTTAATACTGTCTATCAACGTTGTATCGGTTGTATAAACTGTTACCCCGTTCAGCCAACGGGAGGTATTCAGTATCTTCACACCTGTACCGGCCACCGCCCTCACATATTGCGGGTCAACAGGAAGGTCATTTTCCTTTATGGGAATATGATATCTTGCCCTTCTGGCCAATGCCCTAACCGTTAAAAAGGCTTTGGGATTATCCAACGAATAGGGAGAATTCTTTTTATCGGTAAACTGAATGAAATATTTATGGGGTGCTATTTGTGCAAAAAGCGGTACTGTACACAGCAACAAAACAAGCAGGAGAAATTTTTTCACCATTTCCAAATTTTAAACCATTGAAGATATTGTTCGGTACAGCAACCAAAAATCACCTACTGCTATCTTTTCCAAATGTTATTCCCGGGATAAACATCCGGCACATCGGGCGACCCTACCACGACTTTTTGAATTTTCTTGTTTCTATTCGCCTGAATAAGGATAATTTCCTGACCTTTATCCCAAACAGCCGTTGATTTTATAAAAGTGGCTTTGGTACCATCTGCATAAGTACAAACCACTTTCACGGGCATGGGAAGGCCCCCTGAATTTTCGATTTCAATTTTATTATCGGAAGTAACCCCTTTCACAGCCTGGTCAGCATAACCCGGGCCAAAAAACCAGGGACGGAAAAACCACATGAGGTTTTGCCTGCTGACATTTTCAAAAGTATAAATGAAATCAAAAGGCCCCGGATGTTTTCCGTGCCACCGGTTCATGAAAACGTGGAGGGCTTTTGCAAAAAGGGAATCGCCCAGCGCATCCCGTAAATACCTGTAAG
>JALUYM010000105.1 GCA_027018745.1 Bacteroidales bacterium
GGCTTTTAAAGATGTGGGAGCAAGAACTTTGGCGCGTTTTCTGTCATATTTTTCCGGGAGCCACAAAACGACGGTACTGGTGGCTACCTCCGGTGATACGGGCAGTGCTGTGGCCCATGGTTTTTTCAATATGCCAAATGTTGAAGTGGTGGTGCTTTATCCCCAAAATAAGGTCAGCAGGTTGCAGGAAAAACAATTTACTACCCTCGGAAAGAATATCACAGCATTGGAAGTTGCCGGAAATTTTGACGACTGCCAGCGGATGGTGAAAGCGGCTTTTACTGATCCTGAATTAACAGGCCGTATGCATTTGTCTTCGGCCAATTCCATCAATATTGCCCGGCTGTTGCCTCAGGCTATTTACTATTTTTATGCTTATGCCAGGCTTAAAAAGAGAGATCAACCTGTGGTTATTTCTGTTCCTACCGGAAACCTGGGCAACCTTGCTGCCGGATTGCTGGCAAAAAAGTCGGGATTACCCGTAAGCCGGTTTGTGGCTTCAGGCAATCGGAACAACGTTTTTCAGGAATATCTTGAGACGGGTATTTTTACGGCAAGGCCATCTGTTCAAACAATTTCCAATGCTATGGATGTGGGAAATCCCAGTAATTTGGTGCGTATTCAGGAACTTTACGGCTATTCGGCAGAAGCCCTCAGGAAGGAAATTGTTCCTTTTTATTTTTCCGATGAAGCTACCCGCCGAACCATAGCCGATGTTTACCGCCGGGATAAATATATCCTTGATCCGCATGGTGCGGTAGCTTACAGCGGGTTATCAGCTTATATGAAAGAAAAAAAAGTAACTGGTATATTTTTAGAAACCGCCCACCCGGCCAAATTTTACCAGGTGGTGGAAGAGGAAATTCATGCCGGGGTCCCTGTTCCGCAGCGGCTCGCTAAAAGTTTGCACCTTCCCAAGAAGAGCATTGAGATTGGAAATCGCCCCGAGGACCTTAAAAATTTTTTGCTGGAACATTAACAAGCTTAACGCAAACAAATATTTCTTATTTTAAATGAGAAAATTTAGTGTACATTTGTTTTTTGTTAAATTTCGTGGGAAACAGCAATGCATTTTGAGGAAAAAAAATTAAACCTTTCTTTTTTGGTTTTCTGCCTGTTAACGGTTTTGGCCGTATGGCCTTTCCAATCGGCAGAAAGTCAGGTTTCATGTAGCATAAAGTCCAGCACGCCTTCACCGGTGTGTTATGACGCGCCTTTTATCTTGTCGGTGCCGGCCCGAAGCGGATGGAAGTATAAATGGTCTACCGGTGATACTACTTCTTCCATAACGGAGCGCCTGACAGCGCCAGCTGATTTTACTGTAACCGTAACCGACCCATCTACCGGCGCTTCCTGTACCAGCAAGCCGTTTCACATGAATGTTCAGCCAAAGATCAATATCAGTTTTCAACAAATACAACTTACCTGTACTGATGCCAGCCAGGACATCGGCAATACAGCCCAGGTGAAAGCCACGGCTTCAGGGGGATATCCGGCTTCGGAATATCAATATTTCTGGAATGTAAAACCCATTCAGATATCGCCGGGTGACCGTTCGGTGGCAGTGGGGCTGCAAGCCCATCAGTTTTATACTATCCGTGTTGTGGACCCTCATGGCTGTGTGGCCCGGGGTACTTTTTATACCAAAGCATATCCCAATCCTGTAGTAAAAATCACAGCTTCGCCTGACACTGCTTATATCCAGAATCCGCACATAACTTTTTCTTATCAGAACCTTTCAAAAGATACCATAAGGATATCGAACAGCTACTGGGAATTTGACAAAGACCCCAATTCCTATTCCCAGCCACAGGTTGTGCACACTTTTAAAAATGTGGGAACTTATACTGCCTACCTGACTGTTTTTAATCAGCAGGGTTGCGATACGGTTTATACCCGGGTGGTGGATGTCCTTCCGGTGCAGTTGTTTATTCCTAATGTGTTTACCCCCAATGGCGATGGCTACAATGATTATTTTGTGATTAAAGTCAAAGATGCTTCCCCGCCGGGGACAAGCGGCCTTCAATCGGATGATGGAACGCAGACCTATAAACCGCTGAATACTTATTTTGAGAAAACGCATTTGGTCATTTTTAACCGTTTCGGAAGAATCGTTTATGAATCGGACAATTATAAAAATAACTGGAACGGAGGCAATTTACCCGATGGTACCTATTTTTATGTTTTGAAATGTCAGGGTTATAAGAATAAAAATATGGTTTATAAGGGTTCTGTTACTATCTTTGCAAAGAAAAAATGATGATCGTATGATTTTAAAAAGAGTAATTTTTGCAGTTGCTGTGGCAGGGTTGTTCCTTTTGGGAGCCTGCCACCAGCCTTCGGGAAAATCACACGGTAAAATTAATTCGCAGCAGGTTAAGACCAAGGCAGCCGTGAATGCGCCGGTCATGACTTTTACAGAAACAGTCCATAATTTTGGTAAGCTGACACAGGGTGAAATAGTGAAATATGCTTTCCATTTTAAAAATACAGGAAAATCCAATCTTCAGATTGTCGGCGTAAGGACCAGTTGTGGTTGTACGGTTGGAAAATATCCCCGCAAGCCGGTAAAGCCGGGTGAAGAAGCTGATATTGTAGTTACTTTTAATTCGGCATACAAAATGGGTTTTCAGGATAAGTCGATCATGTTGCTGGCCAACACCAAACCAGCGAGAACGGTATTGCGTATTGAGGCAAATGTGGTCGTGCCGAAAAATAAATAGCATCGGCACACAAAGATGTTTGACAAACATGGAGAAAAAGAAAAAATTAATCACTTATAATCACTTAAATTATTTAGAATGAGCACATTATTTGTATTATTAGCAGCAGGGGCAGGCAAAGGACAAAGCTCCTGGATGTCGTTATTACCTTTGTTTTTAATCTTATTGGTATTTTATTTCTTTTTTATCATGCCGCAAACCAAAAAGAGCAAAGCCCAGAAAAAATTCCGGGAAAACCTGAAAAAAGGGGATAAGATTGTTACCATTGGCGGTATTCATGGTAAAATTGTCGAGGTGAAAGAAAAAACGGTGGTTATTGAAGTGGGTACTGCCGGAACAAAAATGACCCTTGAAAAGTCGGCTGTGGCCATGGATAACGAAACTATCGGCCAGAAATAGGGCAGCTTTTCATTTTTAAAAAACAAAACGAGCCTTCCTTTTTCTCTTATGAGGAAAAGAAAGGCTTGTTTTATATCCGGAATATGGAAACGTGATATTTGCATTTTGTCGTCGTTAAAGGCCGTTTCGTCTGTTATTTTCATGCATAGGCATAATAATTTTTTTAAGTAGCACGAAAACCCTGAATTTTGCATGGTAAAAAACGGATAAAATGAAAAAAATAATCCCCATTCTGTTCATTGCCTTTGTCCTGACATCTTTTATGCCACCCAAAAACAGACGGGAGATAAAATGTTTTCAACAATCAGTTCCGTTTGTTGTGGACGGCAAGACCACAGACTGGAAAACAGGTTCTTTGCAGTTTGATAACAAGACCGGCTTTGCTTATGCCTTGAGCAACAACGATCGGGCACTTTTTGTTCAGCTGAAAATGCTGCATGCCAGTATACAGCGAAAAGCTTTGGCCACCGGGTTTACTTTATGGATCGACCCTGCCGGAAAAGGAAAGCACGTGTTGGGAATTGAATATCCCCAAGGCCTGATCCACGAAATGCAAAACCGCCGGAAAACCGGGTCACCGCCTGCTTACCGCCCGCAGCACAGAAGGAGCGGTATAAACGGACGTCCTAATGCTCATCAGATATATTTGTTCAACAAACGGTTTCAGTCGGAACCCGTTAAACTGAAAGGTTTTAAAAAAGCCGGGATAAAAAATGCTTTTACCGGAAAAGGCGGTATCCGCGTTTTGCTGCAATTGGATTCCCTCGGGCATGCAGTGTATGAGGCACGGGTGCCATTGAAGATACTTTTTTTGCATCCGGCTGATTACCTGACAAAAGCCAAACCTTTTTCGGTGATTTTTCAAACCGGTTATCTTCAAATAGACATGTCGCGCATGCAGGCCGGATTCGGCCATGGAGGCATGGGCGGTCAGGGAATGGGTTTCAGGCAACAACCTTCCGGCCAGGCACGTATGGCTTTTATGCAAAGCCTGGCCGATCCCAGTACTTTAAAAATAAAATCAGTGTATTTATTTCAGGAAAAATAACTTACAGAAATGAAAAAAACAACATATTTTGCGATCATCATTTTATTGAGCTTTTCAATGATTTCACCGCTGTTTGCCCAGCGGCCGTCCAATAATGTTTCCACAAAACCGTTATTGCCGGGCCCCGGAGGCATTATCACGGGAAAGGTAAGAGAAAAAAGTGACAAAACCCCCATGCAATATACCAACGTGGTGTTGTACCATTTGCCTGATTCTGTTATGGTAAACGGAACCATAACGGGAAAAGATGGGGATTTCAAACTGGAAGGCTTGAAAAACGGGCACTATTACCTGAAAGTGCATTTTATTGGTTTTCAGGTAAAAACCATTAATAATATCGTAATATCGAATTACAAAAAAGAAATAAAACTGCCGGTAATTTATCTTGAACCCGTCTCCTCTACCTTACATGGTGTGCAGGTTACGGCGAGCCGCTCCAGAATCTCGTATCAGGTGGACAAAGAAGTGGTGAATGTAACAAAAGACCTGATGGCTTCGGCAGGCTCGGCAGTAGATGTGCTTGAAAATGTGCCTTCGGTAGATGTGGATTTGAATGGTAACGTTTCCATACGCGGGTCTTCTAATTTTACCGTTTTGATCAATGGCCACCCCAGCGTTTTAAAAGGAAATGATGCTTTGCAGCAAATCCCCGCTTCCTCCATCCAGCGTATCGAAATTATTACCAACCCTACGGCAAAATATGATCCCGAAGGCGTTGGCGGTATTTTAAACATTATTCTTAAAAAGGATAAAAATCTGGGAATCAATGGTATGATAACTGGCTCAGCAGGAATTAAAAACAAATATTGGGGAAATGGCCTGTTGGGTTACCGGACAAAAAAATTCAATGTGTATGTTGCAGGTAATGGCAGCTATCGTCCTTTTTATATGCATGTTCATTCGAAAGACCTGACATTCCTTCCCGATACGACCAATTATCGGAATACTTTGATAAATGGAATCAGAAAACGGAAAGGTTTTGGCATTAACGGGGGCCTTGACTATTATTTAAATAAAAAATCCACCCTTTCTTTTTCCGGAGAATACGGCGGATATGGTTTTGGAATGAACAATACCAGCAGGCGTTCTATTTATACAGTTCCCGCTACGACAAAGAATTATTCAGAATCTGTCAGCCAATCCAACCGCTGGGGACATTACTACAACATTCAGGGAGACTACCTGCACAAATTTAATAATCATGGCCATCAAATAGAAGCTTTTGCCTATTATTCGGGAAGGAACAGCAGCGATGTCGAAAATCAATCGAACTTTGCGACCGATTCCCTTTGGAACGATCTGGGCCTTCAACCATCCAGTATTCGTACACAGACACCGGATTCCTCTTCCAATCTAAGGGCAAAACTGGATTACAGCCTGCCCATTGGGAAAAAAGGAAAGTTTGAGTCAGGCCTGCAAAGTCGTTTGTACAATGAAAACGGTGAATACATTTACGAAACCATCGATAGTATTACAGGTGACTGGGTATCCAACAATAAGTACCATAATGTGGTGAGTTTTAAACGAAACATTTATGCGGCTTATGTGAGCTTTAAAGATATTTATAAAAAATTTGGTTATGAGTTGGGCTTGCGTACCGAGTATACCGACAGAAAAGTAGTCAACAGCAGTGAAAGAAATCCTTTTGTCCTGAAACGGTTCGATTATTTTCCTTCGGTACATTTGTCGTACCAGCTTCCCAAAAATTATCAGGTTTACACCAGTTACAGCCGGCGTATCAACCGGCCCCGGCAATGGGATTTGAATCCTTTTCCCATGATTATTGATCCTTATAATATTCGGATTGGAAACCCTGATCTGGAGCCTGAATACATTGATTCCTATGAACTTGGAATGCAAAAGGTTTTTTCAAAATCGTTCCTCTCATTTGCTGCTTATTATCGAAAAACGACAAATAAAATTACGCGGGTCAGGTTGGTTGATACATCTGGTATCATGATCCATACCAATAAAAACCTGAACAAAGATTTCGCCATGGGGGCAGAGCTTATGGCTAACCTGAAAATCGTGAAATGGTTCAGTATGAATGCCAGCCTTAATATTTACCACTACCGGTTGGAAGGTGACCTGCAGGGGTCGAATGTGGCAGCCAATTCTACCAACTGGTCCGGGCGCATGACGGCTTCTTTTAACCTGAAAAATAATTTCCGTATCCAGTGGATGGGCATTTACCGTAGCCCCACAGTAACGATTCAGGGTTCACGGAAGGGCTTTTTCTATACTAACCTTGCCTTGCGCAAAGATTTTTTCAAACGCAAATTGAGTTTTACACTGACTGCCCGCAATCTTTTGGGGACGGCAAAGTACGAAACAACCGCTTCGGGAACAGGGTTTTATTCCAACATGGCTTTCCGTCCGGAATGGCCTGTGATTACTCTGAATATCGCTTATATGATCAGGAATTACCGGCAAAAAAACAAGAAGAACATGAACAATCAGAATTCTGTTTCCCCACAGATTTTTTGATGGGCCCTGGTTTACAAAAGATATCTTTGGGGGTGAATCAAATGGGCTAATTCCTATTTTAATGCGCTGGCACGATAAAGAAATGCCATTTTACTCCACAGAGCCCATTAAAGCTCCATAGGGCTCCTTTGAAAAATTACTTTGGGCTGTAAGATTTGCTGTTTTTTTTCAAATAGTAAAAAACCTTGCTTATTTTTAATGCAAATTATCCTAAAACCAGATTTTGTCCCGTTAGGGAGAAGATATTTATAGAAAAGATTATCCAATGTTTAATTAGTCCCGTCAGGGACGGAATAATAAGGACAATGGCCAATACCAATACCCAATTGTATATCCAATTTGTGTTTGCAGTCCAAAACAGGGCTTCCCTGATTCAGTATTTTATTGCTATAATAGATTTTGTCCCTGACGGGACAAATAATTTAACCTGAAATCCCTGGCGCATTAAAATAGGAATTAGCCATCAAATGGCTTATGTTTTAATGGATGAGGTTTGAGTGAAAATGGAAAAAATCCTTTAAATTTGCGCAAAATTTTAAAAAAGGAGTATTATGTCAACAAAAGTTCACACAACATGGGCAGGTAAAATGGCTTTTGAGGCCAAGGTAGGCGGTTTTAATTTTATACTTGATGCAGATAAAAAAGTAGGCGGCGAAAACCGGGGCCCGCAGCCTAAACCGTTGTCACTGGTTTCCCTGGCGGGATGTACGGCTATGGATGTTATTTCCATATTGGGTAAAATGCGTGTGGAACCTGACTATTTTGATGTGGAAGTAGAAGGTGAACTCACCGATGTGCACCCAAAATATTATCATACCATTCATATTAAATATATTTTTAAAGGGGAAAACCTTCCCATGGATAAATTAGAAAAGGCAGTTAACCTTTCTCAGGACCGTTACTGCGGCGTCACGGAAATGCTTCGCAGGGCGGCCAAAATAAGCCATGAGATCGTGATCCTCGACAAATAACAGGGTTTTTATCAGGTTTGCCTATTCAATGATCCTTCTGATAAAGCGTAATTTGTGTGTGTATTTTTTCAGGCTTTCATTAAAAATACCTTCGTGGTCAAGGGTGTCAATGCGTACCTGACCTGAAGAATGTATGATTTGATGATTGTTGAGCAGGATGCCCACGTGGACAATACGGCCTTCTTCATTTTCAAAGAAAGCCAGGTCAGCAGGTTTGCTTTCCTCAATAAAACCAACAAGGTTGCCATGTTCGGCCTGTTGAGAACTGTCGCGTGGAAGCGAATATCCGCACATGCGGTAAACAATTTGAGTGAAACCCGAACAATCAATTCCAAAAAAAGAACGCCCTCCCCATAAATAAGGGCTTCCAAGGTAATTTTTGGCTGTTTCTACCAGCTCCTGCGCATTTTTTCTCCCTTGATAAAGCAGTACTCCTTTGGGGAGTTTAAAAGCCGTTTCCCCCATATAGAAGTTTTCCCCATCGAAACGCGGTAACCGGCTGCCCATGACCAAAGACAACCTGTTGTTGTTTTTATCCTGTGCTTCCACATATTTTTCCGCCAGGAAAACCGGCACTTCTTTTTCTGCTTTTTCGATAAATGCCATGGGGGGGAAAATAATCTGCTTTTCATCTACCCATCCGGCATAGTTGTCGTGTGCAGTTTCTATAAAAAGCCAGCTTTTGAACCGGTCTTTGATATGAACCGTGTCTCCAAACAGGATTTGGTTGATCATTTGGCTCGGGTCAGAAGGTTTTTCCCTGACGGGAACCATGGGCAACGTACAAATTCCTTTTTTCATATTGCGAAAATATTAATAATGATACAGAAATGATGGATTTTGTATTTTTGTAGCAAGATAAAATGATATGAAGTCTCTTTTTCCAAAATTACAACAATATTCATACGACCTGCTGAAAATCTTAACTTTTGTTGTGGCCATTATTGTTGTTGTGGCGGTAAGTCCTCGCGAACGGATCTTTAAATACGAATTCAGCCTCGGTAAACCATGGAAGCATAAGGATTTATATGCCCCTTTCGATTTCTCTATCCTCAAAACCCAAAAACAATTGTCCAAAGAGCGGGAAGAGGTATTAAAAAACCTGAAGCCTTATTTTCAATACGATGAGCAGGCTACCAGGATGGGAAGAGACCAACTGATAAAAAATTTTGGTGAAGACTGGCATTTTTACGGAAGGAAGTTCGACTCACTGACAAGCAGACAGGATTCCATAACCTATTTGGATGCATTACTGGCTGTGTATGATCAGGTGGAACAGGGGATTATCCGGCTGAACCCCGTACTGGAAGGAAAAGGTAAAACATTTCAAATAAAGCTGATAAAGAACAACGAAGTAAAAGACTATAATCTTTCACAGCTCTATACGGTAAAAGAAGCAGACAATTATGCTATCAACTATTTGCGGCAGCTGAACAGTGCTGATAGTGTCATGTTATTTAAGCTAATAGACAATTCTCTGGTCCAGAATGTTATTTTTGACCAGAAAAAAACGGACATGATGCGGCAGGAATTACTGTCGAAGATTTCACCCACGGTGGGACTTGTGCAAAAAGGGGAGCTGATCATCTCGCAGGGTGAGCTGGTTACTCCGGAAAAATACCAGCAACTGATTTCTTTAAAACAGGAATATGAACAGGAGATAGGCAATTCCAGGGCGTGGAAGTATGTTTACTCGGGCCGGATCATTCTGATCTCGCTTTTATTTTTTATCGAACTTATGTTCCTCATGGCATACATGCCCAGCATTTACAAAGAGTTGAGAAAACTGCACCTGCTGGTGGGGACACAGGTAGTATTGCTGATGATCTCGTTCTACGTTTTTGCGCACTATCCGTCCTGGAGCTATCTGATCCCTTATGCTATTTTGCCTGTGCTGGGGGCTGTTTTCCTCGACCGGCGGGGGGCCCTTGTGGTTTATCTGATTACCCTTATGTTGTTGGGCTTTTATGCACCAAACAGCTTTGAGTTTTTTTATACACAGTTTACGGCAGGGTTTGTAGCGGTTTTTTCGGTAGGCCAGTTGTCAAAACGATGGCATTTGGTGCGAAACTCCATTTTGGTTTTTCTGACTTACATGGTGGTTTACTTTGGGATGCTGTTGGTGCAGGAGGCTTCTTTTTCACACATTTCCCTGCGTTTTATTCTGATGCTGGCAGGCAGTTCCTTGTTGATCCTGCTTGCTTTTCCGTTGATTTTTGTTTATGAAAAATTATTCGGGCTAGTCACACAGCTGACGTTGCTGGAATTGTCCAATACAAACAATACTTTACTCCGCGAACTGGCGGAAAAAGCTCCCGGGACTTTTCAGCATTCCATGCAGGTTGCCAATCTTGCATCGGAAGTTTTGTATGCGATAGGCGGTGATGCTTTGCTGGCCCGTACCGGCTCTTTGTACCACGATATCGGAAAAATGGCACATCCCCTTTTCTTTGTTGAAAACCAGCCCGAAGGTTATAATCCGCATGATGAACTGAGTTATGAAGAAAGTGCCCGTATTATTGTGGGGCATGTGCTGACGGGAATTGAAATGGCACGCAAGGCACGTCTTCCGGAACAGATCATAGATTTTATCAGGACACACCACGGTACGCGGCGTGTAGAATATTTTTATCGGCTTGAGCGAAAACAAAACCCCGGAATGGAAGTGAACGAAACGGAATTCAGGTACCATGGGCCGGTGCCTTTCTCAAGGGAAACTGCTGTGGTCATGATGGCCGATTCGGTGGAAGCTGCTTCACGAAGCCTTGTAAACCCGACAGAACAAAAAATCAATGATTTGGTTGAACTTATTGTGAATTCCATGATGGAATCGGAACAGTTTAACAATGCGCCTATTACGCTGAAAGAAATTACTACTGCCAAAAAAGTTTTAAAGAAAAAACTGTTGAATATTTACCATGTACGGATTGCCTATCCGGATTAAGGCAGTGTCTTTTTTTTAAAACCCGTCCGGTGCAATGCCGGCAAGGTATTTTTTGCTTCCGGGCCCCAGGTTGAAAAGCAGGTCCAGCACACTTAAACCCGGTATAAAACCGTGACGGTCAGCAAAAACCTGCATGTATTCCGGTTGGGAAAAAGAAGATATTCTTTTGGGAGAAAAAGCATCCCGGAGGTCTAGGCTGTCAGCAGGTTCTTTTTCAAAGGTTTTTGTAAAGTTTATCTGCGGATGAATTTCCATCAACACACATAATTTTTCAATAAGCTGCATGTCAAATTGAAAGAGATGGTCAAAACTTCCGTTATAAAAAGGTTTCAGATCGTCTTTGTAATAAAGAAAATAAGGGGAATTCTCATAAGCCGACCGGATAGCCCGCCAGTGTTTCAGGTACCATTTTCCGTTGTTGTAAATCTGCACTGCCGATGTGAGGGAATGGTTTCCATTGGGTCTGGTCACAGGAACGGACAAAGGCAAAATACCCCGTTCCGAGTAAATCAGGCACCGGTTGCGGTAGCTTTGCCGCAGGTAAGTTTCGTGTTTTTCTATCAGTACCGGATATTTCAGCAACAGCGAAAACCAGCTGATGGGCGGCAGGTAGGCAACAGATAACAGTATTTTTTTATGTGCCATTCTATCAAAAGGTTTCAACAAAAAAGGCCACAAACCAGAAAGGATTGCAGCCTTTTTTAGTTTCGATGAAGGCTTATTTCCCCACCTCCTGTTTTTTCAACAGGACGTCGTTAATAGCCTGGATGAGGGTTTCTTTGGGCAAAGCACCAACGGCCATCTGCGGCTGGCCATCAGCAGGACAAAACAGCATGGAAGGAATACTGCGGATACCAAAGGCAGAAGCCAGTTCCACTTCCTGCTCGGTATTTACTTTGTAAATATCGATTTTGCCCTGAAACTCAACGGACAATTCTTCCAGGATAGGGGCCACAATTTTACAAGGCTGGCACCAGTCTGCATAAAAATCAATAATACAAGGTAATTTGCCTTCAAATTTCCATTCCTTGTTTGTTTCGTAGTTAAATACTTTTTCTAAAAAAGTTTGTTTTGTTAAATGTTCCATTTTAAATTATGTATCTGTTAATTAAGGTTGTTTTTCTTAGCTTCATATTTTTTGTGGAGCAGTTGCTCATCAATAATTTGTATGTAAGTGTCATGGGGAAGCAGGCCGACCTGCATCAACGGTTTCCCCTTTTTGGGGATAAACAAAACGGCAGGGATGCTCCTGATCCGAAAAACGGAAGCCAGCCGGTTTTCTTTATCCACATTTACTTTATAAAATTTTACTTTTCCATTGTATTTCCTCGCCATTTCGTCCATGATAGGGGCCACTCTTTTGCAGGGGCCGCACCAGTCAGCATAAAAGTCGATAACACTGGGCTCATCTCCTTCATAAATCCATTTTTGGGGGTTCTTTTCAAAATTCCAAATTTTTTTTAAAAAACTGTTGTAGGTAAGTTGCACGGGCACAGCCTGATTTAAAGAACCATCTTTTAAAGCGGTACCGTTTTTCTCCTGACTCCCCTCCATGTTAGTGCACCCGTAAGTTACAATGCTTATGAATATTACAATTATCGGAACAATCTTTCTCATATTATTTATAAAGTGTCTTAATAAAATGCGGTGCAAAGATATAATAAAAAAGTATTGGTGTAGCACGGTTAAAAAAGTTTCTTTGTTAAAAATTCTCAATGGCTTTGTCGGTATTTATATTATTGAAGGTCAACATATTTAGTTTCCTTTAATAAGTGATGATTGCCTTTGGTTTTTTGCCCCCGTTGCCTGCCCGGGAAGTGGCCCGGAAAAAATTGAAATAATAAAAAGGCAACCTTTGATGATTTCAAAAATATTGTATTTTTGCATCCTCAAAACGGAGGTCCCGTAGCATAATTGGATAGTGCACCTGACTACGGATCAGGAGGTTGTGGGTTCGAATCCCGCCGGGATCACTTGATAAGCAACAAATCAACCCAAAGAACCACTTAATATATTGATATTGAGTGGTTTTTTTATTTGGGTATTCAAATCAAATCAAACCAAATCATTCTGTCAGGTGGTAAATCAGGTGTTCCTTTTTAGAACGAAGTTGTTTAAAGTTCAGGGTGTTTTATTCCTGATAAGACACTCTGAAAGAATAAATTACATCTAGAATTCAATTGTTATTTTTGTTTAAAAAAAATATTTGTTAAACACGGCTGTTCAAAACGAACGGAGAATTATCAACGTTTTTCTTCCTGAAAAAGAACAAACTGCAATAATTTTCTGAAACGGTTTTACATTTTCCCCAACTTTTTCCTAACTTTACGGCATGTAAAGAAATGTACAGTAGAAAACCCGTAACAACTTTCGTTTTGATTTTTCCGGATACGGTTTTTGGACTGCAAAGAGAGAATAATCGTATTGATGAAACAGGGTTATCCTGATACCTTTCTGAGAGGTTTGTATGATTAGTGGGGATATAAGAAGTTAGGCTTTATGCAAAAAACGGGAAAATGATGACCTAAAAAACTTCATTAAATGTTTGAAAAATTGATTATTTTTGAATAATTAATTTAAAGTGGTATAATTTGACCACTTTGGAAAATATTAAATATGAGCAAGATAAAGAAACTAGAAATAGAAAATGCGATAATATCAATAACAAAAATTAATGAAGATGACTTTATTTGCTTAACCGATATGGCAAAAGCAAAGAAAGGTGATAATAGAGCAGCTGACATAATCAAAAATTGGATAAGAACACGGACTACAATTGAATTTCTAGGAACTTGGGAAATGTTATACAACCCCAATTTTAATGTGGTGGAATTTGACCACTTTAAATCAGAAGCGGGACTGCCAACATTTGTTTTAAGTCCAAAACAGTGGATTGAAAAAACCAATGCAATTGGAATAACATCAAAATCCGGAAGATATGGAGGAACTTATGCTCACAGAGATATTGCATTTGAATTTGGAGCAGCAATAAGTTCAACTTTCAAATTATATTTAATTAAGGAGTATCAGAGATTTAAGGCGATAGAAAGTAGCCAATACAATCTTGAATGGGATGTAAAACGAATTTTAAGTAAAGCAAATTATCACCTTCATACAAGATGCCGTAAAGAATTACATTCTCCCGAAAAAGAATTATACAAAAGACACGGAGTGGCTGAGTTACGCAGAAGAAGCGGATCTGTTGAATGTTGTTCTTTTTAAATGCACGGCAAAGGATTGGCGTGAAGCTAACCCTGAACTTTCAAAAAAAGGAATGAACATTAGAGACATTGCAAGTATAAATGAACTTGCTATTTTATCAAACATTGAAAGTATGAATGCTGAAATGATACGAAAAGGAATTCCTAAAAATGAAAGATTTAAACAACTAAATGAAATTGCTGAATATCAATTAAATATTCTGAATAAAAAAGATAGTTTAAAAGCATTGAAAAAGTTGAGTGATGATATTTACCTTAAAAAAAGTAATGAATAATAAAGCACAAAAGCCCAACATCGGCTCATAGTGCATGCCGCAATTACCTGTAAATATGAGAATTAAATATTAACTGAACATATCTGTAAATAGAAAAATAAAACAATAAACTGCGGCACGCACCATAGTGTGCCGAGAAGCAATAGTCGGCAACAATAAACTATTGCATGCTGTAGATTTAACTATAAATATAATTCAGAGTAGATTGAAAGAGAAGAGCTTCGAAAACCCGCACTCCGCTTATACCAAACGTTAGCAAGCATTTGAGAAAAACCCTGCCAGGAAATAGAATTAAAAAATCATAAAGTTCCAAATAAATTGGAATATATTTTATATTTTTGTCAAAAATAAAATAGTAAAATTGGAACTCATACATAAAAGCAAATTACTCAAACTGAAACGAAAAAATCAGGGAAATGTCAAACTTTTAGAAGCAAATTGACAGACTGATTTCAGAAAAATTCGGATTGGGGAAATAAAATGGACGTAATAACAACGCGTCCTGATGCTGACAGGGTTCATAGTGACAATTTTTTCTTTTTTGACATTAACGTTCACAGAACAATGATATTAATTGTATTTGACGAACAGGAAGCAGAAGTTATTTGGGCGGGAAGCCATGAAGAATATGACAAAACATTTAAAGGGAACAAGAAAACTATTGAGACCTGGTTAAGAAAACAGGGTAAAATAAAATAACAGAATCATGGAAAGATTAGAAATAAATAATATCCTGAACTTGGATAAATTAAACAGTGAATTGGAATACGAAAAAGCCATTTCAATTTACGGAAGATTAAGATGGCTGGTTAAAGAAAATGACTCTTTGAAACCTGTAAAAAAACATTTGAAAGGACTCATACAACAATATGAAGAAACTCATTGGAAAGATGAAACAAAAATAAGCAGTGAACAAATAAAGGAAAGTGATATAGCAGAAAAAATTGTCACTTCAGAAAATAAGTTTATACAAAAACGAAAAGAGTTAATCAGGAAAAAACTCAGGGAAAACGGAATTACCCAAAAAGACCTGGCAGAAATATTGGGTCACCGACCCAATTATATGTCAGAATTAATAAACGGAATACGTCCATTTTCACGAGATGACTTAATTGTACTTCACCGACTTTTTGGGCTGGACTTAAATGACCTTTTTCCTCCTTTCTTAAAAACAGAAGTAACAAATCACATTAAACAAATTCTTAATGAATTGAAAAACAGGAGAACAAAAATCAAATTACGATTAACAGATTTGGAAACGACCTAAACGCTTGCTAATAATGTATATAAGGTATTGTGGATAAACCGCTCGAACTTGTGCCAACCATTCCGATAAATTCTTTAAATTTACCCATAAAAATAAACTGCGCCACGCACCATAGCTGCACACGTTATGCACAAGCGAACGAGAGTTACTATAATGTCTTTTAGATATAACGATTGGTCATTACAATAATTTGATTTATATTTGCATAAAAAAGAAATGTATCAAAGAACCATTGAAAGCAATATAAAAGATAATATTGGAAATGGGAAAGCCATTATCATTGTCGGGGCACGACAAGTCGGAAAAACCACATTAATAAAAAAAATACTTGAAGGACAAGAGTATTTATTCCTTGATGCAGACGACCCGGCCATAAGGCAATTGCTTTCAGTACCAAACACAGAAGAAATACGAACCATTTTAGGGGAAAATAAAATTGTTTTTATTGATGAAGCACAGCGAATAGCTGGCATAGGTTTGACGCTTAAAATTATTACAGACCAATTCAAAAAAGTTCAATTATTTGTTTCCGGCTCATCTTCTTTTGATATAGGGAATAAATTAAATGAACCGCTTACAGGCAGGAAATGGGAATATGAATTATTTCCCATATCGTGGGAAGAATTTGAGAATAAAGAAGGTTTTGTAAAGTCCGAACAACAATTGGAAAACAGATTGCTATATGGATTTTATCCGGAAGTTTTAAATAATAAAGGAAAAGAAAGGAAGGTATTAAAAAACCTGGTAAGTAGTTATCTTTATCGTGATATTCTTGCAATTTCTGAAATCAGGAAACCTGAAATATTAGATAACCTTTTATTAGCACTTGCATTACAAGTAGGAAGTGAAGTCAATTATAATGAACTTGCGGGGACAATAGGAGTAAATAAAATTACCATTCAAAAATATATTGACATTTTTGAAAAAGGGTATGTTATTTTCAGGTTAAATAGTTTTAGTAGAAATTTAAGAAATGAAATAAAAAGAAACCGGAAAATTTATTTTTATGACAACGGGATAAGAAATGCGATAACAGGCAATTTTGCCCCGTTAAAATTAAGAACTGATGTCGGTGCTCTTTGGGAAAATTTCTTAGTTTCAGAAAGGATAAAACAAAATATTTACAAAGAGACCTTTGCCAGAATGTATTTTTGGAGGACAAAACAGCAACAGGAAATTGATTTTGTAGAAGAAAAAGACGGTGTAATATACGGATATGAATTTAAATGGAAAACAAGATCAAAAGTAAAATTATCAGAAACGTTTGTTAACACGTATCATGCAAAAACAAAAGTGATAGACAGGAAAAATTTCAGAGAGTTTGTTAAAATATAAAAAAGCCTGTGCACAACCTTGCTCATAGTGCATACAGCAAATCGTTGTAAACATGACAATTGAACATTAAATGAAGATACGGGTTAATAGTAAAAGAAAACAATAAACTGCGGCTTGCAGCATAACCCGCACCATTATCCCCGGCTTGCCCGGAAAAGAAGCCTTTTTATTTTTACCATGTCTAAAATAACGCCTATGCTGCAATTAATGTTTTTTTTCTTTGGAACTTTTATACTTTTGCCACTGTTATATAATAAACAGTTTTAATAACCATGGATTAAGATAGATTTATGCATGCTTTAGTGTTTATAAAACAAGTTCCCGATGCTTCACAGGTTAGAGTAAACTATGAAACGGGAACCCTGATCAGAGAAGGTGTCCCTGCCATCCTGAATCCTTTTGAAGCTCATGCGGTGGAGGAAGCGGTAAAAATAAGGGAAAAATTTGGCGGTAAAGTTACCGTAATAACTATGGGGCCCCCGCAGGCCACAGAAGCACTTAAGGAGTGTTTGTCGCGGGGAGCTGACAAGGCCTATCTGCTATCAGACCGTGTTTTTGCCGGTTCGGATACCTTGGCCACGTCCTACGCCCTTTATGAAGGAGCTAAAAAGATCATTGAGCTGGAAGGCGAAATAGACCTTTTCTTTGCAGGAAAACAGGCTATTGATGGTGATACTGCCCAAACCGGACCCGGTATTGCCACCCGGTTTGATATTCCCCTGGTTACTTATCTGGTCAAATTTGAAGAGGTAAATTTTGACAAAAAATATGTTGTAGCCACCCGGCTGACCGAATTTGGGCAGGAAACCCTGCAGGTCCCGCTCCCGGCATTTTTCACTGTAGAAGAAAGCCTGAACGAACTTTCT
>JALUYM010000106.1 GCA_027018745.1 Bacteroidales bacterium
GGATTTCGACATTCCCTGCCCACAAGGTATTATCGATTTTTACTTTCCCGTTAAAAAAATCGGGGCCGCTGTCGGGGTTGCGCTGTCCCGGGAAAAAAATATCAATGATTTCACCCTTTGTGCCTGCCACGGTCCTGCCCGGAAAATAATATTGCCACAGGTAATATAAGAAATTTTCATTCATGACAGGGTTTTCTTTGTTTTGGCACCACAAGATAAAAAAGTTTTATTAATATCCCGGTATTGTATCAAATTATTTTTCATGGTCAGAGAGTCAAAACAACAGGCTAAACATTAAAAATGTTAGCCTAAGAGTATCTGATACAGAGGTGTTAAGGCAATGTTTTATGGATTTTTATAAAAGTTTGTTTTTCATTTTTATTCGATTGTTTGTAGTAGAACGGGAAAATACTTACTTTTGTACCGCAACATATTTAAGGTAAATGGCAAATGAAAAAGTATTAATTTCCGGTATTGAATACAAGGTCAGGAAGTTAATTGACAAGTATAATTTGTTGTTGACCGAAAATAAGGGGCTAAAAGAAGAAGTGGAGGAATTGAGAAATCAATTAACTACGCTTCAGGAATTGTTAAACAAAAAAAATAATGAATTTTTAAAATTAACTTTGGCAAATGCCTTAGAAAATAAATTTGGTGTTGAGAAGGGAATTCAGATAATTGATGAGTTAGTGAAGGAAATCGACAGGAGTGTGGATGCGATTAGTAAATAAAAAATATTTTGCAGGATAAAGCGTTAAATATTAAAGTGATAATTGCCGGAAGGCCATATAAAATGCAGGTGCAACGCGAACAGGAAGAGATAGTCAGAAAAGCCGCCGATTACGTGGAGGAAGAGATCAATAATTTTGCACACGCATATGAACATCAGGATCAACAGGATATTCTGGCCATGATCGCCTTGCAAAATGCAGTTGGAATATTGGAGCTGGAGGAGAAAAAGAATTTTAGGGAAAAAGAAATGGTTTTGAAACTAAAAGAGATAGATGAAGTCCTAAATCATCAATTATCAATGGATTAGCGTTCTTAATTTAAGACATACCCGCATAATCTAATGTTTGTAAACTCAACACTACAAACTTTAGGGAAAAGCTTAGCGGATCGTAGAACAGGCCTGTTTACCTTCATGGGATTTGCCTTTTGGCAGACACTGGACGTTCGAAAATCACGGCATCCCTAACCATGTTTTCCGGAGTTTACTTTAGCTCCATGATTATGCGGGTTTTTTTATTCTTAGGAGTTTGCCAGACTCTAACAATATGCTTATGGAAACAATTATAATTTACGTAGTATTATTTTTAGTGGGTATTGCCACAGGTGTGGCCATTACTTACTATTTCCTGCGGAATGCTTTATTGAAAAAAGGCCACGCCATCCTGGAAGAAGCCAAGGAAAAGGCTGAGGTAATGAAAAAAGAAAAAATCCTTCAGGCCAAAGAAAAATTCCTTCAATTGAAAAGTGAACATCAAAAGCTCATTGACGAAAAAAACAGGAACATTCAGAAATCGGAAAACCGTATACGGCAAAAAGAGACCAACCTGAACCAAAAAATTCAGGAAACACAACGAAAAAATAATGAACTTTCTGCTTTAAAAGCCAATTTGAATGCACAGTTGGAGCTAATTAACAAAAAACAGGCAGAATTGGATAAAATGCATGCCGATCAGGTTCAACAACTGGAAAATATCAGCAAGCTTTCTGCCAAAGAAGCAAAAAATCAACTTATAGAATCGTTAAAAGGTGAAGCCAAAGCCGAAGCCATGATGATTATCCGTGAAATAACCGAAGAAGCACGGTTAACGGCTGAACGCAACGCTAAGAAAATTGTTGTTGAAACAATTCAGCGTACAGCATCTGAACATGCCATTGAAAATACTGTAACTGTTTTTAATATTGATAATGAGAATATTAAAGGCCGTATTATTGGAAGGGAAGGTCGAAATATTCGAGCTTTGGAATCACTTACAGGGATTGAAATAATTATTGATGACACGCCGGATGCTATTTTGCTTTCAGGATTTGACCCCATTCGCCGGGAAGTAGCACGTCTTTCTTTGCAAAAACTGGTGGCCGATGGACGCATTCATCCTGCCCGCATTGAAGAAGTGGTTACCAAAACCAGGAAAGAAGTGGACCAGGAGATACTGGAAACGGGAAAACGAACCGTTATTGATCTTGGAATTCAAAACATGCATCATGAGTTGATCCGCCTTGTGGGACGTATGCGCTATCGTTCTTCTTATGGGCAAAACCTGTTATCGCACTCCATTGAAGTTGCCCGTTTGAGTGCAACCATGGCTGCAGAGCTTGGCTTAAACCCTAAAAAAGCCAAGCGTGCCGGATTACTCCATGATATCGGTAAAATTGCCGAGAATGAAGCTGAGCTGCCCCATGCCTTGCTGGGCAAAAAACTGGCTGAAAAATATAAAGAGCATCCTGATGTATGTAATGCCATTGGCGCTCACCATGATGAAATTGAAATGGAGACATTGATTGCCCCCATTGTTCAGGTTTGTGATGCTATTTCCGGATCGCGGCCGGGTGCACGGCGCGAAGTAGTAGAAGCCTATATTCAACGTTTAAAAAATCTGGAACAAATTGCGCTGAGCTATCCGGGTGTTGTTAAAACGTATGCTATACAGGCCGGACGTGAACTGCGTGTTATTGTGGGGGCAGACAAAGTTTCCGATGCGGAGGCCGATAGCTTGTCCTATGACCTGTCCAAAAAAATTCAGGAAGAAATGACCTATCCCGGGCAAATAAAGATCACTGTCATTCGCGAAACACGTGCTATTAATTATGCCAAATAGCCAAAACCTTTTGATAAAGGTTTTGCCTGTTTACAAATAAGTAATGTGGCATGATACAAAAACCCCGTTTTGATAATGAATTATCGCTACGGGGTCAGGTAAACAAGTGTAATTTAATGTATTAATCAGAAACCTTATTTTTAGCACTATCACCGGCCTTGTTTTCCAGCAGGCCCAGGTCGCCATAATCATCGGTATAACCGTAAAGGTTATCAAGTTTAACTTTATAAACCTTTTTTAACTGGTTTCTCTTGAGCTTCAGGGTAGGGGAGAGTTCTCCGGTTTCTGTGGACCATTCGCGGCATGTCAGGGCAAATTTTTTGATCTGCCGGTGCCTGCCCAATGTTTTGTTGATCCGGTCTATTTCTTCCTGGTAACGGGCCAGTACTTTTGGGTGACGGATCAAATCAACATTATCACGAAATTTTACGCCG
>JALUYM010000107.1 GCA_027018745.1 Bacteroidales bacterium
CGATTCTTTAATTCTCTGACATACATAATACCAACTTTGCAACACCCAAAAATATAATATTATTATTGATTATCAATATGTTAAGTGGGTGTTGCAAAAAAGCGCGGAAAACAGGATTTTTCCTGCCCCGACAATCTAATTTCATCCCCTGTAAATACAACATAAAGTGTGCCGGATTTTCAAAATCCTGAATATTTTTAGTCAATAAACCTTTTTACCATCATTTTTCTTCCCTGTTGCGCTAAAAGTTTGAAAGTTTTTGGTCAAAAATTTTTGATTATTTTTCCAAAACAACATATCCCCAGGCAGGAAGATGAAAAGTTTTTTTAGAGGAGATATCCAATTTACTGTTTTTGAAAAAATTATGATATTTACCATGAATTCCCGGGTTGTCCAGCGTAAAATCCTGGGGTTTGTCGCAAAGGTTCAATATAACAACCAACTGTTTTTCCCCTTTTTGACGATAAAAAGCAAAAACATTGTCATTGATTCCCTTAGAAAGCGGGAACAGTTCCCCTCCTTTTTCACCATTCTCTAATACCGGATCCGTTTTTTTCAAATGGTTCAACTCAGTGTAAAATGCGGCATACGGCAGATGGCTCCAGTTAATGGTGTCCTTCTCAAAAAAACGCAACCGTTTCGTGTTACCGGCTTCCTGTCCACTGTAAGTTAATGGCATGCCTGGAATTGTATAATCAAAAACAGTAAAGGCCTTAAATGCTTTTCCAAGCCGTTGGAGTGCCGTACCATTCCATGAGTTTTCATCATGGTTGCTGGTAAAATACATGCGATAAACATAGGGTGGAAAAGTTTCATTATTCCATTTCAGGTAAGACCAAATATCTGCTGCTTTTTTCTTTCCCTGGGCAATATCGTTCATGAGGTGCAACATTTTCCAGGTGTAATTCATGTCGAAGGCATATTTTACCAATGCCACATTGTCCTCATCTTCAGCCAGCATAAAAACCGGTTTTATTTTGTCAAGGGCTGTCCGGGCTTCGTTCCAGAAATCAACCGGTACCATGCCGGCGACATCGCACCTGAACCCGTCAATATCAGCATTTTTTACCCAGTAAACCATGGCATTGATCATGGCCTGGCGCATTTCCTGGTTTTTGTAATTTAATTTTATAACATCTGTCCAGTCATAAGGGGACACAAAATTCCCGTTTTTGTCTTTGACATACCAGTCAGGATGTTCCTTTACCCACACATTATCCCAGGAAGTATGGTCGGCTACCCAATCCAGAATAACATGCATACCCCTGTGGTGTGCATCTTTCACCAAAGATTTCAGATCATTCAATGTGCCGAAATGGGGATTCACCGCTTCGTAATTTTGAACAGAATAATAACTTCCGAGAGTACCTTTGCGATGTTCTTTTCCAATAGGGTTAATGGGCATAAGCCACAAAATATCAACACCCATTTTTTGCAGACGCGGCAGGTGCTTTTGAAAAGCCCGAAAAGTTCCTTCCGGAGTATACTGCCTGATATTTACTTCGTAAATGTTTGCGTGGCGGCTCCAGGCCACATGTTTTATCGTTTGGTTGTTTTCCATTTTTGTGTTTCGTGTGTTCCGGCCAAAGGCAAAACTAAAAACCATGATAAAGGCCATGAATAAAGCCGGCGAAATTATTGAAAATTTTTTGTTTCTCATGATGACTAAAAATTTACCATTTTAAAATTATTTGTTGAGGACGATTGGCAATTGTTGCCGATAACAATTTCTTGTCTGATTGTTGATACGATCTTAGAAACAAACCTGCCTGGTTTATTTGCAGTTTGACGGGTTTTCCGTTTATTCTGATTGATTTCATTTCATTTTGAAAACCGTGAAATACTATCCGGTAAAATTTAAATCCGGGCACATATTTCCCGACTGGTTTTTCCAGGATAATTTTCCTGTGAACAGGGTCATAAACTATATTCCTTTTATAGAAAGCTCCTTTTTCATAATTGAAAGTGTTTCCATCATCTTCGTAAAGAAGAAAATGATTGCCTTGTCCTCCCTGATAAACATGGATTTCAAGGGTATCGCCCGGATTTTCTTCTGTATTTTGAATTAGTTTTTGAACCGGAATAATTGCCCCTGCTTTTACAAAGACAGGAAGTTGGGCCAATGGGCTCGGTGTCAGTACTTCTTTGCTCCCATACCGTACATTGTCATTATAAAAAGAATACCATTTTCCTTTTGGTAAATACGCATCCACAGACATCTGCCTGCTTTTTGCAGGAACAATAAGAAATGCCGGGCCAAACATGTATTCGTTGTCAAACTTCCTGTAATAGATTTTCGGATCAGAAGGATAATCAATGCTCAGGCTGCGCTGTACAGGCATTCCTGTTTGTGTTGCTTCGTAAAAAACAGCATAAAGGTAAGGCAACAAATGATAGCGAAGCCGGATAAAGCGTGTTGCAAGTTTTTGTGCTGCTATGCCATAAGACCATGGTTCCGAACGTTTGGTACTAATGGCAGAATGCACCCTGAAAAAAGGGACAAAGGCACCAATACTTACCCAACGGGCATATAAAGCCGCCGTAGCATTACCGCCAAACCCTCCCACATCATAGCCGGCAAAAGGTACTCCTGATAATCCAAAACTGTTCACCAGCCTGATCCCCAGAAGCATATGTTCATCGGTAGCCTGATTGTCCCCGGTCCAAATAGCAGAATACCGCTGAAGTCCGGCGAAACCGGCCCTTGTCAACACCAGCGGCCTTCGGTTGTTCATGAGTTTCCGAACCCCTTCGTAAGTTGCACGTGCCATTTCCAATCCATAAGCATTTTTTCCTGTCATATAGGAAGTTCCTTTCCCTTCCCAATCCATATGTAGTATGGGGGGCACATTCTTTCCCCAAACAGAAAATTCGTTCATGTCGTTCCAAAAACCACTTACACCAACATGCACCAGCCCCTGAAACTGGCGGCCCCACCATATCCGTACTTTCGGATTGGTAAAATCGGGAAAATTGCACCAGCCCGGCCATACCTGGCCACTGTAATTTTTACCATCAGGATATTTTAGAAAATAATTATTTTTCTTTCCCTCCTCGTAAACACGATAACCTTTTTCAATTTTGATCCCCGGATCAACAATGACTACCGTGTGAATTCCCATATTTCTTAAATCATGAATGAGTTTCCCTGGATGGGGAAAAGCCGTCGGGCTCCAGGTAAAATCTTTGTATGCATTCATGTAACCTATGTCGAGGTAAAGCACATCCAACGGTATTTTTTTATCCCGGAAAGCAGTGGCAATTTCCATTACCTCTTTGTCAGGGGTATAACTCCAACGCGATTGCTGAAAACCAAGTGCCCAAATTGGCGGCAATTTCATCCGGCCGGTCAGATAACTGTATTCTTTAAGAATTCCGGCAGGAGAGTGATGATAAAAAAAATAGTAATCAACACGATTTCCTTCCACTGAAAAGTAACTAAACCGGTTATTTCCAGCCCCAAAATTAAATGTGCTTTTTGAAGTGTTATCCACAAAAATACCATACTGGAGGCCATTGTGCCTTCCCATATAAAACGGAATAGAAGAATAAAGCGGATCGCTCCAGTTTTCATAATGAGGATTATCAGTATTCCAGTTGGTATATGCTGAACCACGCCTGTTGAGGGGACCTGTTTTTTCACCAAGGCCTGTAAATATCTCTTTCGGAAACAAATGTTTGAAAATAAAAGTATGATGGTTCAGCCAAAATGCTGCTGTTTCGTCATCCCGGTTAATGATTTTTCCATCCGGGGTTTGAAAAATAAAACGCAGGGGATATTTATTGATCACCAGCGTTAACGAATCTGTTTTAACCCAAAATGTTTTCTTGTTTTCCGTAAAAGAGAATTTGGTTTTTCGGGGTTTACCCACCACCGCATAGGAAGGAAGTTCTTTCTCCTGATTTTCCCAAACCGAAATTTTAAAAAGAGTGGGAGAAAAGATGATAACCTGTGCCGAGCCATGAGTCGTCCGAAAAATAATACTTTGTGAATTTTTATGATAACTTAAATAATTTCCCATGCTTTTGCCCCCGGACTGTTGTGCCATAGCAAATTGAACGATAAAAAAGGAAAACAAAAACGGTAGTATTTTCTTCATTTTCAAAAACTTTATGGAAAATCATTGCAAATATAATCAGAAGTTGATGAATATTTACGAACGGGATATTTTTGTTTTTTGGAGTAACAATACAAAAAGGAAAAGCGGGCATATGAAACAAAAGGAAGAAATTACAACCTTAAATTCGTCGGTCACAATACTTTTTTTCTATAAGTAAAACCCTTAAACTTTATTTTTCTATCATTCATTTTCATACGGTTTGTATCTTTGTCATTTAAAAACCGAAAAACAGAGAAATATGTCAAAAAGAACCATACTGACACTTCCCGGGGACGGCATCGGGAAAGCCGTTTTGGATGCAGCTATTCGTGTGCTGGAAGCAGCCGGATTTGAAGCCGAATATGTACAGGGTGACATCGGCTGGGAATTCTGGAAACACGAAGGAAATCCTTTACCCGAGCGGACACTAAAACTCATCGAAAAACATAAAATTGTCCTTTTCGGGGCCATCACCTCCAAACCCAAAGATGCCGCTGCCGAAGAACTTGACCCGGCATTGCAGGGAAAAGGATTGGTATATTCTTCTCCCATTGTGGGACTGCGTCAGCATTTCGGGCTGGACATTTGCATGCGCCCCTGTCACACCTACAAAGGCAATCCGCTGAATTTCGTGCGCCGCGGCGCCGATGGAAGCATGGAAGAACCCAAAGTGGATGTGGTCATCTTTCGTCAAAATACAGAAGGCCTGTACAGCGGTATCGAATGGTCCGATCCGCCACAAAACGTTTACGATGCTTTTATGAGCCATCCCAAATTTGCCAAAAACTTTGGGGAAAATCCCAAAGAAGACCTGTCCATCTCTTCCCGTATATTCACCAAAAAGGCTACCGGACGGATTTTGCATGCTGCCTTTGAACATGCCCGCAAGTACAACTACAAATCGGTGACTGTTTGTGAGAAGCCCAATGTGTTGCGCGAAACTTCCGGTATGATGTACAAAATGGCCAAAGAGATGCAGAAAAATGAATTTCCGGAGATTGAATTATGGAATACCAACGTGGATGCCCAGATGATGTGGCTTACCAAAAATCCGGAAAACTATGGTGTAATCGTTGCCGGAAACCTGTTTGGTGATATTATTTCTGATGGCTTTGCCGGGCTCATCGGCGGATTGGGTTTTGCCTGCTCGGCACAGTATAATCCCGATACGGGTATCGGTGTTTTTGAACCCACCCACGGTTCTGCTCCCAAATATGCCGATTTTCCTGTTTCCATCGTCAATCCGGTTGCCATGATAGAATCAGCCTGCATGATGCTTGATTATATCAATGAAAATGACAAAGCTTCTAAAATAAGAAAAGCGGTAGCTGCAGTTATTGCCGAAGGAAAAGTACGCACTTATGATATGTTGAAAATGCGAGGCAGCGCCGACGTGGTGAACAAAGGCGCCGCCTCTACGGATGAAATGGCCGATGCCGTGATTGCTAAATTATAATTAACCATAATAATATGGAGATGCCCAAAAACACAGTAGTTTATAGTTCACGCAGAGTTCGCAGACGAAACGCAAAGAACGCAAAGTATTCAGTTTCCTTACTTTAACTTTGCGTATTTTGCGCCAAATTTTTGCGCGCTTTGCGTGAACCTTACTTTTTGGATATTCCCGTTTTACAAAGTATTCCATTATGAACAAAGAAGTTTTAAATCTCTGGCCTGAGCTCAAATGGATTCAAGACCAGGATCTTCGTGAGAAAACCGCCAGAACGTGGGAACTGGCACTGGAACGGAGCGTGCTGACTGCTGATGACCTGGAACGCATTCCTTTTACGCTGTTAGCTGGCCCCGACCTGAAAGTTACTTTTATGGACCACAAACGGGCGGTAGTGCACATAGCCCGTGATGCCGGCGAAAAAATCAATGCTATGTTTCACGGCGAACTGAAAGTGAAAATGGATGTGCTGATTGCCGGTGCCATCCTGGCCGATGTAGGTAAATTGCTGGAATACGAACTGGATGAAAACGGACAAGCTGTACAAGGAAATTATGGCAAGTATCTGCGCCATCCATTTTCGGGGGTCAGCCTTGCCGAAGAAGCCGGCGTACCGGCCGAAGTATGCCATATCATTGCTGCTCATGCGGGCGAAGGCAACATGATAAAACGAACTACCGAAGCCTATATCATCCATCATGTGGATTTTATGACGTTTTTACCTTTTAAAGAAAGATTGGAAATCTAATTCGGATAGATTTAAATATTTCTATTGACCACCAATGCGAAAAAATCATGGTCTAAAGGCAAGTACCCCTGTTCATAACAAAAATAATAAACCTTGCCCTCTTTATTTTTAAAAACATGTGTAAAATATTTGAAGGCAAAACCTTTGGACAGCAGGGTTTGCTTTTTTACTTTGGCTTTGCCATGGGGGTTCAGTTCCTTTAAAATGCGCCGGTTTTTGCGTAAAGCATGGTTTACATTTCTCATATAGGCTGTTTCATCTTTGTTGAGGCGGTTATTGTATGTATTCCGGCACTGATCGGAACAGAATTTCTGATCCGTACGGCCATGCAGTTTTGCCCCGCATTCCAGGCAGTAACGTTCCATAACAGTTGAATTTTCTCAAAAATAAAAAATTTTTTACAAACCCGTTATTTTTTTTGCTATCACCCGGTTATCGTAAAAAGTAGGGATCAGGATAATCTTTTTGGACCGGATAAATCCTAAATCAGCAGCATTGATATGCTCTTTTGTGGTATTGCTTAGCACCCTTTGTTCGCCCTGCTGATAAATCAACCGGATTTCTCCATACCAGTCTGACACGATGTATCTTCCTTTGCCTAACGGAACAAGGCCATCAATACCGCGGGGTACCCTTGCAATAACATACAATTTACCTGTTTTCGGATTACCCTCGAGAAGGTGGCCATTGGCCCCAATCAGCAATATATCTTTCCAGGTTGCCAGCCCGTTGGCCCCTTTCAGGAGCGGATCTTTTTTCCAAACATGCAACTTACCGGATTGCAGAATAAAAACGGCTCCCAGGCCGGTATCGGTAACATAAATTTTTCCGTCGGGGCCCACCACCACATCATTCAGAAATTTGGCTCCGGGTGCCGGAAAAAAACGGACGATTTTTCCTGTACGAAGGTCGATTTCCGCCAGCCGGTCGATATCCGAAACAAACAGGTGTTTTCCTTTGATGGCCATTCCTTTGGGAGCATTCAAACCGACAGCCCATTTTAGTTTAAGAATTTCTCCTTTTTGATTCAGCAGCGAGATAAATCCGTTCCCATCCCTGGCAGCCGGTTTGCCATTCACGTTCGACACATAAATGTAACCCGTTTTGGGCAGGTATAAAACCGATTCGGGAACTTTAAAAACATGCTGTGTTTTCCACACCGGTTGCAACGTCTGTGCAGAGACAGCAACAGAAAACAACATTGTTATAAAAATCAGATAAATCCGTTTCATAAGTTAATTGATTTAAAAATAAACTGCCTGCTAAGGTAAAGAATTATCGGCTGCAAGGCAAAAGATTTCTTCGGGCGGGGATTTCTTCAGGCGTGGACGCCTGAAGCAAGATGGCCGAAATGGCAGGACTTGCAGATTATCAATCCTTAATTTTCTATTACACCAGGATGCTGGTCGGGATTTGCAATCCCGACCCTGAAGGGCAATAGGATTTAAAATCCTTGTTTTCAATATATTCGGATAGCATCAGCCAAAGGCAGACAGGAATCCGGATAAGCAACGTTTTTTAATAAATTTCTTCAGGCGGGGACGCCTGAAGCGGGGGGTTTATTTTTCGGGCGGGGACGCCCGAAGCGACACCCGAACCGGGACGTCCGAAACGACAGTATATGCCGGGAACTGGTGCGGCAGGGGGCGAAGCGGCAGCCCCGGCAGGCGCAAACCGAGGTGGAGCGGTACGGGCAGGGCGACGGCAGAAGCCCCTGCCCGCTGCCTGCGTAACCCGGTTTTGCGGCCACGGGCTATAGCGGAGCACCCGCCCGGCCGCCCGAAAAGAAAAAACAGTCCGTTACCGCTTGTTGGACCGGCGCCAGATGCGGAGTTTTTCGGCCTGTTTGATGAGTTCGTCGCGGAAATCGGGATGGGCAATGCTGATGAGCTCTTCGGCACGCTGCCACGTGGGCTTGGGTTTGAGCCTGACAGCGCCGTACTCGGTAACGATGTAATCGACGAGCTGGCGCGGAATGGTGACAATGCTGTGGGGGGCCAAAGCGGCCATGATGCGCGATTCGAGCCTGCCTTCGCTGTTTTTATAGGTGGAATTCAGGCAGATAAAACTCTTTCCGTTTTCGGCCCACTGGCTGCCGAGCACAAAGTCGAACATGCCGCCGTTGCCCGAAACCTGGTACATGCCGAGGCTTTCGCCGTTGACCTGTGAGTAGAGGTCGACCTGCAGGGCGTTGTTGATGGAAATGAAGTTGTCGAGGCGGGCAATGACGCGCGGGTCGTTGGTATAGTTGGCGGGATAGGAGGCCAGACCGGCATTCTGGTGGATAAAATCGTAGAGACGCCGGCTGCCGAGGGCAAAAGTATAAGGCACTTTGTGGCGGTCGATGGCTTTGCGGGAGCCGTTCATTACGCCGGATTCAATCATGTCGATGTAGGCATCGGACAACATTTCGGTGTGACCGCCCAGATTTTTCAAACCGGATTGGGCAATGAGTTTGCCGACGGCGTTGGGGATGCCCCCGATGCCCAGTTGGATAACGGATTCATCCTGAATGAACGGCAGGATATTTTCCGCAATTTTGATATCGGCTTCGGTTGGCTCGGCCGGGGGCATGGCCGCCAGCACCTGCTCTTGGGAGGCTTCCACTATGGCGGTCACTTTTGAAAGGTGTACCGACTCTTCGCCTCCGCCGTAAGCCACGGGCATGTTGGGGTTGACTTCCACAATGACCACTTCGGACATTTCGATTTTGGCCATGGTTTCGGAATTTTGCAGCCCGAAGTTGAAATAGCCGTTTTTGTCCATGGGGGCGGTTTGCAGCATGGTAACCTGCCGGCGGGGACGGGCCATCCCTTCGCGGTAATAACGCGGGGCCAGGTGGTAAATGATGGGCGAATAAAAGCCCAGGCCGTATTGTTTTTGCATCACCCGGTTGATTTTACTGAAATGCCAGTCCATATAGGTGAAAGCCTGCGGGAACTTTACCGTTTCGGGCACTGGCGGCACGGTGGTAACGGCATAAATGAGCACATCGTGCAGTTCGTTGTGGCGGCCGGCCAGCGCCTGGTCGCACAACACCGGTTTTCCGTTGAAAGCGCCGTATTCGACCCGGTCGCCGGATTTTACCAATTTGACGGCTTCGGGGGCCGTCATAAGTTTTTGCTGATAATCTTTCTGTATGTCCATTGTTCTTTGGTTTAAAAATATTTTATTACGCATGCGTAATATCTGCAAATTTAAAAAAGCGCCGGGAAAGGCGAATGCCTGTTTTTGATTTTTTAAGGAAATGGAAAGCAAGAGAACTGGAGTGAATTTTTATACTGAAAAACGATTTTTGTATATGAAAGCTGTTTAACCGGTTGAAAATGATTTTGCTAAGCCGTGAAAAACCGTTTCGGAAAATGATTTTTTAACTTAATTTTCAATTGTTTTCATTCCTTATTTAAAATAATTCTTAATTTTGCAGCAAACAAAATAATCATTAAAAACAGAATATTATGTCAGTATTAGTTGGAAAAAAAGCGCCTTTGTTTGAGGCAACAGCCGTAGTGAACGGCGGTGAATTTGTGGAAAAATTTTCGCTTGAACAGTATATCGGAAAAAAACACGTCGTCTTTTTCTTTTACCCTTTGGATTTTACCTTTGTATGTCCGACGGAAATCCTGGCTTTTCAGGAAAAGCTGGAAGAGTTTGAAAAAAGAAATGTGGCCGTGGTGGGTTGTTCCATCGACTCGGCTTACTCGCACTGGGCCTGGCTGAACACCGACAAAAATGACGGCGGTATCAAAGGGGTGAAATTCCCGCTGGTTTCTGATTTGTCGAAAACCATTTCGGAAAACTATGATGTGCTGGCCGGCGAGTACGATTACAACGAGGAAGGCGAAATGGAATTTCACGGGGAAGCCGTGGCTTACCGCGGGCTTTTCCTCATCGACAAACAGGGCATTGTGCGCCACCAGGTGGTGAACGACCTGCCGCTGGGCCGCAGCATTGATGAAGCCCTGCGTATGGTGGATGCCTTGCAGTTTTTTGAAGAGCACGGCGAAGTTTGCCCGGCCAACTGGAAACCCGGCGACGAGGCCATGGAAGCCACCCATGAAGGCGTTGCCCGGTATTTGAGCCACCACTAAAATATCTTTCGGCCTGGTCGCAGGCCTAAAAAAAAAGCTGCCTTTGAAAAAGGGCAGCTTTTTTTTTGCGGATTTTTTCGGGCGGGGACGCCCGAAGCGGTAGTAGAATATTAAATTTATTGCCTACTCTGTTTACGCTTTTCGGCTTTTGCGTTTTTGCAATTAATTTTCATCTTTTATGCAACGTACAGAATATCCGTTAACTTTATGATTGACACCTCTGTATACAAATGAATTCCAACTAAACAAATATAGAAAAGGGGCTGAATTTGTATTGTATTGTGGCATTGCCCAATATTCAGTATAAAATCCCATGTCGTTCGTGCTTTTAAATAAATAACGTCCTCCAGCAGGTAGTGCTGTAAATCCACTGCTGTTATTCGACTCATTAGGGGATACCCAATGAAAATCACCGGCTTCCTTTAATTTGTTGCCCGCAATGGTATCACCTCCAAGGTAATCAATAAGCCTGTCCCAATCCGTTATGGTAGGGACATGCCAGCCTTTCGGAGCCAGTCCCCGGCTGTCGTTCACCGCATACCAGTTGTATAAACGGCCATAGGTGGCAATCGTATCCAGGTCTTCCGTGTTGTTGTAATTGCAGTAAGCTCCTGTTTTCAGGCTGCCCCATATAGTGTCTTCGGTTACATTGGGTATCGCGTCACCGTTTCGGTAATGGGTTGTTCGAAGATTCTCTGCCATCCAGACCTGGTCGCCTATTTTAATGGTTTTGTATATATTGCCGTCAATATCCGTTACCGTTCCGTAAGTTTTATTTGGATTGAAAACGGCTGTTGTCCTGCCGTTGAGCGGGTTGTCAGGTATTTGTGGCTTTTTTTTACAGCCGCCATTGATTAAAATAGCTATCAATAAGATAGCTGCTGGCCATTTAATTTTCATAATATCTATCCTTAAGTTCTTATTTTATATTGATTCGACCGCATTGTTTCTAACTTCATTATAATTATAATGACAGCCATGAATATTTTCCATTTCATTTTAAATACGGGGTAACCGAATTCGGCTGTCCGTAATGCTGAATTAAAGAAACTGTATCCAGTTTAAAACAGAGATATTATCAATGGTTATATCTTTAAAACTAATTGTATTTTTGGCGAACGATGAATCTTGTGCCCTGATTGCACTAATACTAACAAAGGTTATAAAAATGTAATAAATAATTGTTTTCATAGTTACATTTTTGTTACAAAATTTGGAATATGTTTGTTGTCTTTCAGCAATTGCTGCATGCCACATTTTGTACTCATTTTCTTCCAAAACCGGCGGAGTTTAATTTCGTTTTGTATCTGTCGCTACCTCCTTTCTTTGTTAATGGTTTATTTTTCGCATAAGTATTTCATTTCGATCCAAGGGGGTAGTTTTCTCCCTTTATTGAATTTTCGTTCCATTTCATACATTTTGGCTTTGGTTGTCGGAACCGGCAGAAAAGCCGGGCCTGTTTATCAAAACGGTCGGGTTTCCGGTCGGGTTCTTTTGCAAAGCAAAAGAAAAAAAAACGAAAAAACAAAGTTTTGTTGGAAATTTAACATATACGGATTTTAACATTATGTTGTAACAAGTTATTGGGGTGTAAGTTGTATTATTTTTTCGGCGAAATAAATTTTAAAGGGCTGGATTTGTTTTTTCGGGCGTGGATGCCTAAAACAGCAGTGAATTTCTTCGGGCGGGGACGCCTGAAGCGGTTTAGGGCAGGAAAATATTGTTTGTACCGGAGAATACACAAGGCAGCCTGTATAATTGGCCGCCTTGTATAAATTATAATATCCTGGTTTTTTGGTGTTATTTTGAGAAGAGAGAATAACTAATGGTAAAAACAAAAGAATTTATTTTTACGGGCAGGTTAGTGACTGAATGCATCTGCTCATTATTTGTATAATGAATATAGTGCACTGCCCATCCCAAATCCCTCTGATAATCAAAACTTGCCCTTAACCGTTTGTATTGGTAAAATAATCCGGCCGTATATCTGATGTAACTGTTGTTAAATGCATTATTTATGGCATTCACTTCATCAGAAACAGGAGGAAAATTCAAGGTCTCTTTCCTGTTTACCACATCAAACTCTACACTTATTCCCGTTTGGAAACCAAAACCTTTGTAAATATGAAATCCGGCTACTATTGGTACGGAAAATGTCTGAATTTTGTATCCTTTTACATAAGATTCGCCGTAGTTTGGATCGGAAGGCTCAATATTTTTAAACGTAACATCTATTTGCTGGTTAAAATTGATTGAAGCGCCCGTACCTAAATAGAACTTAGAAATATTTCTTCTTAAGAAAAGGCCAACCTTATAATTGGTTACCGGATAAACCGATTCGTAAGCATCCCAGACACCGGAAAAATTTGCCCCGGAACCTTCGGCAACATTACTCCCGGTATTTCTAAACAATCCTGCCTCCACACCAAACTCCCATTTTTGGGCGTAAGTAAAACTAACCATTCCCATCAGGAAAAATAACAGGGTAATCTTTTTCATAATAATTTGTATTTCAACCTGTTAAAACTTAAACCCTACAATCGGTGTAACGGAAACCCCTTCAAGTCCCAGCACATACATGACGCTGGTGCGCAGACCGAGGATGAGGTTGCTTTTGAACTGATAGTAATAATCAAGGTCTAATACCGCCCCGGCTTCTTCATCTACGTTTTTATTAATGTAAGGCGTGATAGAGGTAATCTGCCCGTTTTCCCTTGTTATTTGGTAAGCAGCTTTGGTGGTGGTTTCGCGGTAATAAACAAAGCCGAGCTGCGGCTTGAGTTTGTGCCCCCTGCCGAGGCTGAACTCGTAACCGAGGTTAACGGTAATGTATTTTATGTTGTAATTGTATTCCTGCCCTTTGTAAATAAAGTCGAGGTATTTCCGTTTCAACGGCACGTACATCATTTTGGCCGAAAATATCAGGCCGTTGTTCAGCCGTATGCCGCCCTCAAACCAAAAGTCCTGTCCGCTCACCACAAGTTTGGGCGTCAGGCCGGTTCCGCTATCTTTAAAATTATCCAAATACTTCTTATTCAGGCCGGTATCCCAATAAATTCCTGTACCGAATGCCACATAAGCCCTTTTCTTTACGGGTTTTGTTTTATTTGCCGAAGGTGTTTGTGCAAAAGAAAAAAAGGGAAATAAAAGAAAAAAAACCAAAAACAAAATTTTATTACTCATCATTTTAATATTAATATTGAATACCTTAACTTTTCATCACAACTTATAATTTTATTTCAACCCCAAGATTGGCATGGCTATACGTTGTATTGCCAAAAGGATATTTCTTGTACTTGGAAGCATTATGTGCCACTTGCAAAACAAGATTAAATCGGTCGGACAGCACAAAGGTAAATTTCATACCATACCGAAAAGAAAGTTCCGAAGCTTTTAAAAAAAGCGTGATAGGCGTGTAATCCACCAGCTTGTTCTTCTCATAATCATATTGAAAATCAGACAGGAAAAAATGAGACTCTTTCCGAGTAGTCATGCCCATCCCACCGTAAAATCCTAATTTAAAACATTTTGAAATTTTAAAATCAAAGGAGACTTGTCCGCCAAAACTCATAAAATTAAGAACCCTTTGCGAAAATGCCAAAGCTTCCGTGTAATCCAAAGAACGAATATAATTGTCCAGCGCCGGAGGTACAAATTTCTCATTATGCCTGGCACCATCCGAATTCATTTCGGGAATAAGATTATCCACACTGCTGTTATCAAAATAAATACCTGCGGAGATAACACTCCATATTTTACGATTCACGCTGACACCCACATTATACCCATTGACATCCCAACTGTCGGAGATAGCATAACCGCCGGTAACCTGCAGGTTGTATTTCGACTGGGAAAGGGCCGGAAAATAAAATACAAAAGCCAGCAAAACAAGGGCCTGAATTTTACCTGCCCTTGTGAAAAGTACTTTTTTAATTTGATACATGTGTCCACCGATATTTAAAATAATACTGAACTGCATCGGCATTTTTTATGGTATAGCCTATGCCATTATCAGTATATACACCTACTCCATCATCTCCTACTACGCTAGTTAATTCTCCTCGGCGGGAAAGTTCATTATTATAACGTAATTTCAACCTGTCTCTTTTAGGATGAAGTACAAAACCCAATGTCATTGTCGGATCAAAAGTCGGTTCATTTTTTTTCTTATCCCAGCCGATTTTTACATTACCTTTTATGTCTAAAGCAATCGACTGGTAAAGAAATCCCTGCTTTGAAACGATGACAATTTGCTCAGTATTTTCACTTATTTCCCAATCATCGTCCCACGTAATGTCTACTGTATGCCATATAACCCAGAATGAGGGTTGCCCTTTCAGGTCGAAAAAAGACCTGAAAGGCAGGAAACTAACCCTTAAAAAATTTAATCTTGTCAAAATTTAACCCCAACAATTGGGGTAAAACCAAGGCCTTCCATACCAATACTTAACAGATAAATTGCGTTAGCCCGAAAGCCAAGAAACAAATTGTTTTTAAAAAGATAATAATAATCTATGTTTAGATTAATACCTATTTCCTGGTCGATCCGGTTAAAAATATGAGGATTGGAAAAAGAAAGCGATTGATCGGGATTGACAGTTATGACATAATCAGCCGTTGAAGTAGTAAGCCGATTATATAATAAGCCCAGGGAAGGGGTAAAAAAACTTCTTTTCCCCAAATGTATTTCATAACCTACATTAGCTGAATAATTTTCTTCAAAAAAAAGTTCTTTTTGACCATGATATATTACATCAATACGTTCACGACGCGTGAGCTCCCACATTGTATTTCCGAATAATATTAATCCGTTATTAAGTTTATATCCGCCTTCTATCCATATTGTTTTACCCGGTACCACTGCCTGAGGCGATAACCCCGAATAGGGGTCTTTATAGGTTTTATGGTCTTTTAAATAGCTAATGTCCAAATACAAACCCGTGCCAAATTTCACATAGCCTTTTTTATTATTCATTCCGCTTTGACCTTTTACCCAAAGAGGCAACAAAAAAATAACCATCCACCAAATTGCTTTTTTCATTTTTTAATCATTAATTTAAAAGGAATAACCAAAATTTAGTCCGGCCATAGAAAGCGATACATATTTCCCTTCTGAGTAGTATCGGGCACTAATTGAAGTTGTAAAATGAGGGGTTATGCGATAGCCATAACCCAAATGTACAATAACACCACTATCTATGCCCTTCGCACGAATATAATCCGTTGTATATGTAAACTCTCCTGAACTCTTTTTTACAAGGTAAGTATCTGTTGGCAACAAACTGTTATCAAACCGGGTGGAAAAACCGACCCCAAACCTTATGATACTTCGTCTTTTATTTATGATATCAATATATCCCATAACATCAAGTGACACAATGGAAGTCTGCATATAAACCTCATGGGTTATATTGCTATTCCCATTCCAATAATTTATTGTCATTTGAATGCCTTGGTAATTAAAGAACCCCAAACCTAAACTTGCTTCAAAAATCTTCCCAAATCGATGAAGATACTCGCTCCTATAAAAATACGAAAGTTGATCGTAAGAACCGTTTGCTGCAACATTAATTCCAACAAGCAAAGTGTTTCTCGGTTTTACTGCAAACCTGTCCGTTTGGTTTTGGGCTGACAAGGGCAGGTAACTAAACAGGGGCAATGCCAAAAGCATTGCCCTAAAAAAATTTTTTCTCATGTATTACTTTATTAATATTCAATAATTTCTGTCGTAAAGTCCATGGCACTGCCATTGGGCCTGACAACATTTCCATTATAAGTACCATGACCCTCCAATGCAGGATTCGTTTGCGATGCGAAGAAATAATCCCTGGTAAATTCACGTTCGCCTATAAAATCATTTTGAGATTTAAATGAATATTTTGCAGAAGCGGAAGCCGTTACTTCATTTGAGCCAATTTTATATTTTACACCAACGGTTGCATTTAACGTAACGGTCCCCAGTACATCTATCTCAACAGCACCAAAATAATTTTCAGTCTCTCCTTGATTCCAATCAGGGTCAATAGTAATATTTATATTTTTCCATTGTTTTTTTCGTATCATTTTTCTTTTAAACTTATAAACAGTAGAAATATGCGGATTTACTTTAACAATTCTATTGTCCTTATCAATAACAAACCCATCAGCAAAAACAAACTGTATCTCAGATGCTCCATTATAAAACGCATCTAATTGTTCTTTTATCTTCATATCAACAAGCTTAATGGCATAATGTGTTCCGCTTGTATTGCCATTTCCCATTCCGGAGCCTCCTGAACCTGTTCCTCCTGAACCGTTTCCTGTTGTATCTACCATTGCAGGATTTATAATATACACTGGATGAGTCTCAGAATAGGTTTCATTAACAGTTGGTACTGTTTCAATGCTGTTCGTACTCTTTAAATTCGATAATACATATCCTTCTCCTACAGAATCATTATCTAAAGGATTCCATGTAACAGTAGGCGTACGCATATTTTCAGGATAATCCGAAACAGGATATGGAACATAAAGCACTAAATTATTATCAACCAAAAATTTTTCCAAATCGGAAACGTCAGAACTCTTCAAATGCTCGTAATTTCCACTGTTAACAACTTTTTTAAATGCCTGAGCAAACAATGTGGTTGAAGTAGATTTCAATTTAGGATTAGACTGTGGATAAAATAGATCTTTAAACTTGATATAATCATCACTATACATGCCACGATTTATCAAATCCTGCACTTCTTTTTGAATATCCTTATTTTTAGCTATTTGTGCTATTACAATTGCCGCCTGTTGCATGCCTTTTTTGAGTTGCACCTGTTGTGGGGTCAATTGTGTATCGGTAATTTTATTCTCCGGTCCCGTATTGTCTTTCTGACAGGCCGTAAAAGCCAGCGCCATTAACAATATGACCGCGATTCCTGTAATTATTTTTTTCATGATTTTTCAATTTAATTTAAAACTCTTTTAGTTGTTGTTTTCAGGGCACAATTGCCCGTTTGATCCTGCCTTTGTTTCGCCAAAGGCCGGCGTGCCGTACCCCGCACATTTTCGCGTGTTAAGCCGGCAG
>JALUYM010000108.1 GCA_027018745.1 Bacteroidales bacterium
CCTCAATGAAAAAGGATGTCCGGCGGTACTAATAATCAAAATCCCGAAAAAGCTGATGAAAATAGCTGCCACAGCCCGGAATTTGATCTTCTGGCCAAGAAAAATAACGGAAAAGAGCACCAGGACAATGGGCCAGATATAATTCAGTGTACCGGCTTCCTGTGCTTCCAAAAGCTGATAGGCTTTAATGAGGATCAAGTAATAAAGAAACGGGTTGAAAAAACCCATCAACGCAGACGAAAGCCATGCTTTCAGCGTAATCCGGCGAAACCTTACGGGATGTTTTCCTGTTAAATTTAGTATAGTCAACACAACAATACCACTCAAAACAGCCCAGAAAAGCAAGTTGTCTACATCAAGATAACGAAGGGTTATTTTGAAAGCCGAACTAATGGTCGACCAGAAAAGCACGGCCAGCAAGGCAAAAATATAGGCTTTACGCTGTGAATGAAAAATTTGCATGCCCAAATATAAGCAACTTATACCGTCACCTTCTTTTTACGGTATATAAGCTGAAAAATCACCAGAAACAGCAAAGCCACGGCAAATGAAGCCACGCTCAGCTCAGGAAGCAAATGACCTGAAAAGAACAGCACCAAAACATACACAACACCCGAAATAAAACTGGCCAAAGCAGCCTGCTTTGCTATTCTGAAATGAAAAGAAGCAACAGCCGCCGGGACAATGGTAAAACCAACTCCTGTGATAAAAATAATAACATCAATAATGCTTCGGAAAAAGAAGGCCAGCAGAAATCCCACAAATGAAAAAATCACAATAAAGATCTTCGTTTTCATTTTCAGATTATGTTGGGAAATTTCTTTTTTTGAAAAATGGGCAATGTAATCCTTCGCCACACTGGAAGCTAAAACAAAAATAATGGTGTCGGCAGAACTCATAATGGCAGCGAAAAGCAGTACCAGTCCCGCACCGATAAGCTTTTCAGGTGCCAGCACTTTCAGCCCTTCTGCAAAAGCATTGCGTGGGGCAATCCCAGGAACCTGATAATGTGCCGAGAGCCCTACAATAGTAATGGCTAAGCCGGTAACTATAACCAAAATTGCCGAAGTAATAAAGCCCGTTTTCACCACCCTGTTGCTTTTGGCAGCGTATACCCTTTGCCAGTATTCAGCCGATTGAAAGATAATAAGAATGCCAAAAAAGATAAAAGCGATGGTCATGGAAAGGCTCATATCAGAAAAATCGGTTAATTCTTTACCAAAATGATGATTACCCTTCATCAAAACATAAGCCAGCAACACAAACAAAATAAACATGATGATATACTGAAAAACATCGGTTTTTACAACCGATTTAAACCCTCCTGCAAAAAGGTATATGGTAATGACCGAAGCAGAAGCAAGCAATGCTGTTTCGTAACTCCATCCGCTAATATTGGCCAGAATGCTACTGCCGGCAATAAATTGGTTCAGCAACATCCCAAAATAAACCACAAACAAAATCAGGGCAGATGCCACGCCGGTTTTTTTATCATATTTGAAATAAAACCAGTCGGAAAGTGTCAGAAATTTCTTTTTTGTGCTAAATTTTCGCAGTTTCAGGGCATACGGAATAAAAAGTAAAAAGCCCGCTGCTGTCCCTACAAATACGGCAATGGCAGAAATTCCAAATTTATATACATAAGCAGAATAGGCCACAATGGCGGCACCTCCGATATAACTTGCCACTACCGTTGACACAAATCCAAAAAGGCCGATCTTTCTGCCGGCTATCAGGTAATCCTCATCCCTGTTACCACGTGTACTAACCAGCCCAATAATTATACATATCACAGCATAACCCAGGAGCATCATCAAATTCCAAAAAGAAAGTTTCATTGGATTTATATAAATAATTGAAGCAAAGTTATTAAAATAAGTTTTGGATTAAATTTCACCTTTATTTTTTTGTAACAAAACAACAATTATGCAATTAAAACCCTTTGTACACTAACCTGGTTTTCATTATATTTGCCGAAACATGATTTATCCCGGGTTATTAAAAATTATGGATAAAGGTAAATCAGCAACAAAAACAACAATTAATTTTTAAAATATGGGGTCAATACTGATTATGTTATTGGTATTTGCAGGTTATCTTGTCATGTACCGGCTTTATGGAAAATTTATCGGAAATAAAATATTCAAACTCAATGACAACCATCCCACCCCATCGGTTGAATTTGAAGATGGAGTAGATTATGTCCCTACCAGGAAAAATATCATTTTCGGGCACCATTTTGCATCCATTGCAGGCACCGGCCCCATAGTCGGCCCGGCCATTGCCGTTATCTGGGGATGGCTGCCTGCCCTGATCTGGGTATTTGTCGGCTCGCTGATAATGGGTGGGGTGCACGATCTGGGGACATTGATCCTTTCCATGCGAAACCAGGGAAAATCCATTTCCGAATTTACCGCAAAATATATCAATACCCGCACCAGGTACTTTTTCTTTTTTGTTGTATTTCTCGAATTGTGGATCGTCGTAGCCATTTTCGGGTTAGTCATTGCCATTCTTTTCAGCATGTATCCCCAATCGGTAATCCCTGTGTGGTCTCAAATTCCCATCGCCGTATTTTTAGGATACCTGGTTTATAAAAAGGGCGCAAACCTGACAATTTGGTCCATTATTGCAGTCACTGCCATGTATCTGACGATTGTTTTAGGTTCTTATGTACCTTTGACCATGCCGGCTGTTTGGGGAATATCCCCCATTGGCATTTGGTCGGTTATTTTATTGCTTTATGCTTTTACTGCATCCGTCCTGCCGGTAACAAAATTATTGCAACCTCGTGATTATATTAATGCCCATCAACTCATAGTAGCGCTTTCTTTACTGGTTTTGGGGGTTCTTTTTGCCAGTTTCAGCGGCAATATGCACATTGTTGCACCGGCTGTAAGGCTTCATCCGAAAAACACACCCCCCATGTGGCCTTTTTTGTTTATCACTATTGCCTGTGGTGCTATTTCGGGTTTTCATTCCCTTGTTTCTTCCGGCACTTCTGCCAAACAGGTCAGAAAGGAAACCGACTCACTGTTTGTAGGCTACGGTTCCATGCTTTTAGAAGGAGCATTGGCCACGCTGGTCATTATTGCAACCACAGCAGGAATTGGTATGGGATATATAAAAAACGGCCATGTTTTAACTGGGGTAACGGCCTGGACCGAACACTACGCTTCATGGGCTGCTGCAGGCGGATTGAGCTCTAAAGTAGGTGCTTTTGTGGAAGGGGCGGCCAAT
>JALUYM010000109.1 GCA_027018745.1 Bacteroidales bacterium
CAGTTTCACATCGAACACCAGTGTTGAGAAGGGAGGGATGGGACCCACATTTCTGGCTCCGTAAGCCAGTGAGGAAGGAATAATCAGTGTTGCAGAACCTCCTTTGCGCATCATGGCAATGCCTTCATCCCAGCCGGCAATCACCTGGTGTTTTCCCAAAATAAATTCAAACGGTTTGCCCCTGTCGTAGGAACTGTCAAATTTTTGACCGTTCAACAGATAACCGGTGTAATGAACCGATACTTTCTCGCCTGCTTTGGGATGAGGCCCCCAACCACGTTTCTTCGAAATAAAATAAAGGCCATCTTTGGTGGGCTTCACATTGATATTGTGTTTCTTAAGGTACGCATTCCTTGCTTTGACCTCGGCATTTTTCAGCTTCATCATACGCGCAGCCTCCAGGGCCTGCATTTGCTGTGGCGTTTTAACCGAAACAAGTTTGATAGCAAAATACACGTCTTTGGCAGAATCCACAAATTTGGGGATTTTACGCATCCGGAATAATTTTTTAAAGACAGAATCGGCATTACACTGAAAAACAGCACTATCGCCCACATGCATCATTTCAATACCCTGATAAATATCTCCTTTATAAATAGAATGGATCATGGGGATTTTCAGCGGACGTTCATTGGCAGGTAATTTTCGGCTATCAAACAAAACAGTGTCAGGCGTTCCGTAAACCATTTCAACTTCAGCATATTCAGCAAAGTGTGGTTGGGTGGTATCACCACTTCTGTGATAGAATTTGTAATATAATCCCGTATCGGTTTTCTTAAAACCGGGATGTCGTGACTGGTTACAAGAAGTCATAATAAAGAAACCAGCGAGGATGCCTGCAAAGGCAAGAGTCAGAATTTTTTTCATTTCAACGATATTTATTTAAGATTAAGTAATTTTACATGATAAATAATGGGCGTATGGGGTGGAATTTTATTTCCATCACCCGACAACCCATATGCAAGGTGCGAAGGTAAAATAAATCTTGCTATCTCCCCACTTTTTAGTAAAAGAATTCCTTCCTGAAGTCCTCTTTCCGCTTCGCCATAACCTATTTTAAAGGATTTTATACCGGAATAAATTGTCTGACCGTTAAATAGTTGAACCGAATATTGAATGGTAGCCAGTTGCCCCATATGCGCTTTCGGACCTTTTACCTTGTTGAAAATATGATAACGCAAACCCGTTCCGGTCTCTTTCATTTTCCAGTGATGCATTTTAATAAAAGCATCTATTTCCCGCTTTTCCTGCCGGAGCAATTGCCGGTTAAACTGAATTAGTTCTTTTTGTGTTAACGGTTTAATCCTATGTTTTGATGTGGATTTAACCGGGTTATGGCAGCCTGTCACAAAAAGGACAATAAAGATAAAAAGTATGAAAACAAATCTTTTCATATTAAAAAGAAACTGTGTAATCCAGTTCATCTTTAAAAAGTTGCAACACATCTTTCAGTTTCCTGATGGTTTCTTCCATTCCCGTCTTGGTATTTCCGCCCGACGCATTCTTATGGCCTCCGCCGTTGAAAAAATCACTGGCCAGCCTGTTTACCGAAAAATTGCCTTTGGAACGAAAAGAAATCCTGATTTGGTTGTCCTTTTCCGTCAGTAATACCGCCAGATTGATTTTTTCCATAGACAAACCATAATTGACCAAGCCCTCAGTATCGCCAACCTCGTAATGATACTTTCTCAAATCATTTTTGGTAAGATAAATGACTGCTGTATGCAAATCATACCATACCAACAGCCGGCTGCTCAAAGCAAAACCCAGCAGGCGCAACCGGTTCTCGGAATAAGTGTCATATACCATCTCATGTACTTTTGCAGCATCAACCCCCCTGTCGATGAGTTCAGCCACAATATGGTATGTCCTGCCATGGTTACAATTATAACTGAATGATCCCGTATCTGTCATGATACACGTATAAAGGGCAAGGGCTTCTTCCTGACCCAGCAGGGATTTGTCGCCCAACGCTTCAATAAGCTCAAAAAGCAGTTCCCCGGTAGAGGAAGCCTCCACCACTGAAAAGTAATGGTCAAATTCGTCACTTGGCCCGGGATGGTGATCAATAACAATCTTTTTGCCGGTAAATTTTTTCAGGTCAGGCGCCATATTTCCCGTCCGCTCCAGGCTGTTAAAATCCAGGCAAAAAAGCAATTGGCCTTCGGCCAGTACCTTTCTAACAGCCCGGGCATTCCGGTCAAAGACAAGAATTTCTTTGGCACCGGGAAGCCAGTTGTAATAACCCGGGAAAACATTGGGAACTATTGCCGAAACCTCATGTCCTTTCTGGCGCAAAAAATGCATCATGGCCAGGGAAGCACCAATGGTATCACCATCGGGATTTTTGTGAGCAGCCAATACAATTTTTCGGGGAACGGCAAGCAAACGGCTAACCGCTTCTATTTCCTGGGGATCAAACATAAATTTCATTCTATTAGCGTACAAAGATAACGAAAAACGTTTATCAAAACTTAAAGGCCACTTTTAGATTTATCCGTCTGGTAGTAAGATAGTTTGGGACGGCAAACGAATGATTATAGATATCTTTTATCCAGGTATAGGAAACTGTATTATATATCTGGAACAGATTAAAAATTTCCAGGGATATCCACATAGAACGAATGGTTTTATGAGAAAAACGTTTTACATTTTTGTCCAGCGGGTTCCACGAAAAGCCTATGTCCACCCGGCGGTAGGGAGGCATGCGCAAGGTTTGCTGATAAGGTTGTGATTGCGGCGGGCCAAAAGGCAAACCACTTCCGTACAGCAATCTCAAATGGACCTTAAACTGCTTATGATGAGGAATATAATCCTGAAAAAAAATACTGAAATTCACCCGTCTGTCAGTAGGCCTCGGGAAATAACCCGGTTCCACTTTTATACTGTCAACCGCAGCACCTGATTCTCCGGGAGGCAACTTCTCCCCTGCACTGTTGTAATAATCATAATAATAATCTCCCAAAACATCCTGCGCCGTTTTCATAAACGACAAGGTAATCCAACTGTCAATACCATTCACAAACTGGCCGTATAATTTAAAATCAATTCCCGTGGCATAACCTTTCGCCCTCAGATTGGCGTAATAGCGGATACGCAGGTTATCCATCTCATAAGGGATCAGGTTGTCCAGCTTTTTATAATATGCCTCTGTTGTGAAAATAAACGGTCTGTTCCACATCTGAAAACGGTAATCACCGCCCAGAATGAAATGGATGGCTCGCTGC
>JALUYM010000110.1 GCA_027018745.1 Bacteroidales bacterium
TTCTGACAGCATAAGGCATTCGAAAAAAGAAAGCAGAAAAATTTTCATGTACCTTTGCAACGTGAGTACGAATATGGACATAGCATTGCCCCGGGATTTCCGGGACCGGGAAAATTTTCCGTTTATCATTGCCGGACCGTGCAGTGCAGAAAGTGAAGGACAGGTTTTAAGAACAGCCCGGCAGCTGGCTGATAATCCCGTGGTAAAGGTTTATCGTGCCGGGATATGGAAACCCCGGACACGTCCGGGAACATTTGAAGGGGTAGGAGAAAAAGGCCTGCTATGGCTGGAAAAGGTAAAAGCCGAAACCGGACTGAAGACCACAGTGGAAGTGGCCCGGACAGACCATGTGGAAAAAGCATTGAAACACGGCGTGGATATTTTATGGCTCGGTGCCCGCACAGTAGTCAATCCTTTTGTGGTACAGGAACTTGCTGAGGCAATGAAAGGGGTTTCTGTTCAGGTAATGGTAAAAAACCCTATCATCCCCGACCTGAAACTATGGATCGGTGCGCTGGAACGCGTCAACGCTGCAGGCATCAAACAACTTTTTGCCATTCACCGCGGGTTCCATTATTTCGAAAAATCGCCTTTTCGTAATGCCCCCATGTGGGAAATACCTATTGAACTCAAACGACTTGTCCCCCGGCTTCCCATCATAGTGGATCCCAGCCATATTTGCGGTCGCCGCGATATGTTACAGGAAATTTCCCAAAAGGCCATCGACCTGGAAATGGATGGACTTATGCTTGAAGTGCATGAAAATCCCGCAGCAGCCCTGACAGATGCCGCCCAGCAAATTTCTCCCGACGAATTGAAAGCCATGCTGGATAAACTGGTTTTGCGCCAACGCACGGGCAGTCCTGATTTTGAAAGCCGCCTGGAAGTTTTGCGTACCGAAATAGACAAACTGGATGGAGAACTCCTGCAGATTCTTGCCAAACGGTTGGAAATCATCGATGAAATTGGTGATTACAAACGAAAAAACAACATTACCATTTTGCAAATGAAACGCTGGGCAGGGATTATCGCTGACCGGTTTTCCATTGGCACAAATCTCGGACTGAGGGAAGACTTTCTGAAAAAATTGCTGAACTTAATCCACAAGGAATCGATCCAACGGCAAACAAAGATTTTTAATAAAAACCAACCCGAAGAATAGCAACATACACTTTACAGATGAAAGATGATTTTTGGTTTTTCACAGGACAGACCTGCGCCAAGGGTTTTTGGCAAAATTTCAACTCCGGAAGAATTTTACAACCGCAACAACCTGTTTTTTAAAGATCAATGATTTAATATTAAGTTTGCTTTGCAAAGGCTACAGGATAGTACTTCAGGTACAAACACACCGGCATTTTATAATTTTTCCCAAAGCCGTCTCCCCTGTTCGCGGGTAAAAGCCAGTACATCTTCTTCATTTATCTTTTTCAGCTTCCGGTCTTTTACAATCAATTCGCCATCAGAAATTACATGTTCCACGTGCCCGGCCCGTAATCCGAAGAGGAAATGCCCCAAAAAATTGTCCGCATTGATTTCTGTAGGGGAATCATAATCAAGAACCACAAGGTTGTTTTCACCATCACCTATAAATTCATTGTCATTCAAATATTTATGAACATTGCGAAAACGCCTGTAAGCTTCTGAAAAATCAATATCATCAAAAGGTTGTCCACCAAAATAAGCAGCTTGTGCACTCCGAATCATATCGCTGTGCATACCATCGGTACCCAGCATAATGTGTTCGCCCAAACCCCGGGAACGGAAAAATCCCACACTGTTGTTCAGGTTACTTTCCGTATTTTGCACCACCCACACCCGGCTGTTTTTTATGATCTCCCGTTCAGTGTTGTCCACATGAAGACAGTGGGCAAGGATCGTTTTTTTAAATGCCAGTGCACCTGCAGAATACAACCTTTGCACCACGCGTTGATGATATTTTTTCAAACTATCTTTTTCATCGAATAAATCTTCCGCCACATGGATATGGATGCCCGCATGGTATTTACCTGCCAGTTCCACCGCTTGCTTCAATGTATCATTGCCAACGGTGAAAGCAGCATGGAGGCCTACCAGTCCCTGGTGATGTTCAAGATAAGAGGCTGTTTCATCCAGTCCCTGCTGTGCTTTGTCCAGTCCGTCACGATCGCTTATTTCGTAACACAGCAAATGGCTTATCCCCACTTTTTCGAAAGCTTCTGACAACACGTTCAGCGAACCGGCAATAAAATTAGGAGATGCATGATGGTCAATAACAAATGTTGCCCCGGCTTTGGCACAAGCCATGGCAGTAGCCAGTGCACTGGCTTCCACCATGTCTTTATCCAAGGCTTTGTCGAGGGACCACCAAATATATTTCAGGATTTCATAAAAATTACGGGGAGCCTTCCGGGGCGCAGGCATGCCCCGCGACAGGGCCGAATAAGCATGATGATGCCCCACGGCAAATGCTTTGGTAACCAGCTTCCCCTGTACATCCAGTATATCTGCATCTAAAGGAAACTTTTCCGGATCGTCCAAAAAATGAATTTTCCCGTTTTTTCCCTTTTCTATGAAAAGATGGGCCCTGGTAAACGAAAGTGTTTTCCAGTCAATATAATGGGCGTTTTTTAGAATAACAGACATCCTTTTATTTTTTTATCTCCAGCAAGCCACCGGAAACCCCTCAAAGATGAAAAGTTATGCTGCCTGCATGGAAAACTTTGTGATGACAAAGATAAATGGTTTTGTCAAACCCAGCAGTGACGGCTTTCTGTAAAATATTTTATGCATTGAAAAGTTCTTACTTTATTAAATAAGTTAAGAATGAAAAATAGTATGTTCGTTGCAACTCTTTTCATTTTCAAAACCAATTAAAGTACAAAAGCTTTAATTTAGCTCCCAAAAATTTTTCCATGAAACGGATTCATTTGTGGTTGCTTTCGTTGTTATCGGGATTGCTCCTGGCGGCATCCTGGCCTGTTCACGGGTTTACCCCGTTGATCTTTGTGGCATTGGTGCCTCTGTTTTTTGTGCAGCAGTATTTGGGCGAAAACCACCGAAAGGGGATGTTCTGGCTTGCCTGGTTTGCATTTTTTGTCTGGAATGCACTAACAACCTGGTGGATATGGAATTCTACCCACAGTGGCGCCATTGTAGCCATTTTATTGAATTCGCTTTTTATGGCAATGATCTTTCAGGTTTTTCATATCTCAAAAAAATGGCTTTTTAACAACCGA
>JALUYM010000111.1 GCA_027018745.1 Bacteroidales bacterium
GTGTAAGTCCGTAAGAGGTAGTAGCCACAATCATAATAGGGAAAATAAGCGAATAGCCGCCGGTAATCTCTGCAATTAAGAAAATGGCCGTCAGTGGGGCATGGACCACTCCTGCCAGTAATCCTGCCATACCGGCCAGGGCATAATTGCTGACAGGAACGCTCGCTATACCAAAGAAATTCAAACTTTTGGCAAAGAAAAGGCCGGTCATGGTGCCTATGAACAGTGTGGGGGCAAACACGCCGCCGACCCCTCCTGCACGGAAAGTGAGGGAAGTTGCGACGACTTTCAGAAGAATAATCGCCAGGAGTAAAATCAGTGCGGCCGCCTGGTTGTCACGCAGTCCGTAAAAAAGGCTGTTGTCGAAAATAAAACTGAGGTTCCCTTTCAACGCAATATTGATGGCTTCGTACCCTTCCCCGTAAAGTGCCGGCATGAGAAATATCAAAAAACCCAAAAGGGAAGCTCCTGCCAGCAACTTGGAAAGCCATCCGGGAATTTTGTCGAAAATGCGGCCGCTGACAACATATCCCTTGATATAATAAACGGAGATCATGGCGCAAAAAACACCGAGACCAAAATAGTAAACCGTATCTGACAGGTTAAAACGGTAAACAACCTGAAAAGGATAAAGCACATCCTGGCCAAGAAAAGCGTAAGATGTCAGTGCTGCCACAATAGACGCCAGCAACAACGGCACCAGCGAACTCATGGTCATGTCGAAAAGGATTACCTCCAAAGCAAAAACAGTGGCGGCTATGGGTGCTTTAAAAATAGCTGACATGGCTGCAGCCGAAGCAAAACCCAAAACAGAAACGACCTGTTTGTAATTCAGCCCCAGTTTTTTGGCAATGACTGAACCGATGGCTGCCCCGGTAACTACGGTGGGGCCTTCCAGCCCGACCGAACCGCCGAAACCAACCGTGATAGTACTGGTTATTATAGAGGAAAAAGTGTTGTGCGGCTTGATGAAGCCGTGGGTGCGTGAAATGGAGTAAAGTACATTGGGAATACCATCCCGGACAGGTTTGCGCAGAACATATTTTATGAAAAGCATGACCAGAAGCAGCCCCAGGGCGGGATACACCACGTAAAGGTAGTTGGAATAATTGATCTCGAAACCCCCTGTCAGCAACTGTTTAATGAAAAAAACAAAGTTCTTCATAATAACAGCTACCATGCCGGCAAGAAAACCCACCACAATACTGAGAATGATCATGAGTTGTTTGTCGGGAATCTTTCTGCTCAGGATCAACAGCCGGTCGGAGAGTTTTCTTTTTCTTTTCATTGTAATAAAGCAAATGTAAGAAGTTTCCCCGTTTTATTTGAATGACAAAAGGAAAAAATTTCAATTGTTCGTTAAAAAGTCAAAAGGGTTAGATTTATTTCCTGTATTATGTGTTTTTTTAATGAAGGTTCATTTGAATGTCTTTTTTTCAAAGTTTCATTGGAAATATTTTGTATTTCATAAGCAACCACGGTCTTTTTTACAAAAAACATAAACTGTTGCCGATAATCTTTTCCCGAAGTTACCAGTGAATGTAATGGACTTTAAAACCCGATGCTTTGTACGATTCAATGACCTGTGTGCGTGACAATTCTGCCTGTTTTTTGCTTGTAAAAGCGTTGGAAGTACGATGTCCGCGGTCTGTTTTCCCCCAGTTGGGAACCATTTTTATGAGCAGGTCGTTGAATTTGTAGTTCAGGTAATAAGGTGTTTTTCCGCGATGTATGTTGCTGATATACATGTGGTATCTTGGATGGTTTCCCCCCGTCGGATCGCAAAAACAGGAAGAAAAAACATAGTAATAGTATGGCCCCGGACGGTAAACAGGGATCGGCCGTATGAACGGACTCTTTTGAACCGTTTCCACTTTCGGGTTCAGGTTGTTTTGGTATATCCGTGCAATAAAATGATAACAAACCGTAATCCCGGCTACCAGCAGGTCCATGTCGCCATCATGATCGAAATCACCCCACAATGCTTTGCCGTTGCTGACACCCGGAATATCGGTCAGGATATGTTGAAAATGGAAATCGGATTCGTTTTTATAGACATCCGTGTATGGACGCTCTGTGGACTCGCCCGTCATGACAATATCGGGGTAACCATCGTGATTGTAATCGGCCACGTCGATACTGCATGATTTCAGCGGACGGATCCCAACCGGGATATCGGTGAAATGTCCGTTTTTCCCATAAGAATAAATACGGCAATCGGGGAAACCATCCTTGTCTTCCCCGCTGATAATAAAATCCATATAGCCATCTTTGTTAAAATCAGCCCATTGTGCGTCACTGTTTTGTAATTGTACAAAATGGTCATTCATTCGTTGGTATTTCCCTTTTTTATAGACATAAACAGCCGTAAACGGGCCATCGCCGTCGTTTCCGGTAATGAGGATGTCCATTTTGCCATCGTTGTTGATATCACCCCAGCGGGCTACACCGTTATATACCCCGGGTATATCCGTAGGGACTTGGGTAAAATGACCGTTGTCGTTACGGTAAATAAGTGTAACAAGTTTGTTGTCAATGCGCTTTCCTGTAACGAGCAGGTCAAGGTCACCATCATGATCATAATCGCCCCATTCGACCGAACCATCTGTCAGGGGAATAAAACTTTGCGGAACATAAATAAAACGTCCATGCCCCTCATTTCGGTAAAGGCGCATAACCGGACACCCCTTTGCATTTAGTCCGGTCATGACAATATCGGGAAAACCGTCATGATTATAATCACCTACGGCAGCATCGCCCCGGTACAAAGCGGGGAAAGGAGAATGCTGCATTGCAAACCGGCGACCGTTGTACGTTCCGGTAAGTTGCGAAATGACCACATGTTGGTTTTTGGTATAATAATCACCTGCTACAAAAGCGGCCAAATGTTGGTTTTTTATGTTGAGCCATCCCATAACCGGATCCATAACACCGTGCAATCCTGTATTTACCCGGGTAAAGACCTGAGCGTTTATCGACAGGGATATCATCAGCATCCACAAAAGAAAAAAGTATTTTTTGCTCATAGGCTTAACGGAAAAATTTGAATCTATAAAAATAGGAATTTAATTTGGTACAGCTACCATTCAGCCTGTTATTATTTCATTCCTCAAACAGGTGTTTTCGGTACAGTTTTCATAATTTTACTATTTTAGTCATCACTAAAGGGCTCTGTGTATGAAAAAAATCCTGCTTATAACATTG
>JALUYM010000112.1 GCA_027018745.1 Bacteroidales bacterium
TATTTTGTACCAAATGATTTTGATCAGCCATGGAAACCCGGCAGCAAAAGGAGTTGATTTTCTTCCCTTTCTTGCCATTTTGGTTCCTTGGATGTCGGCTTTGCGCCTGGCAAAATTCAATATTGACGAAACACAGGTATCCTCTTTCAAAGGATTGCCTACGCCGGCACTCGCTATTCTGGTTGCCTCTTTGCCCATTATCCGGCAGCAACTGTATGCTTCGCAGGATTTTTGGTATATGGTGATTACCAATACTTATTTTCTGTTGACCGTCACTATTTTTGGATCTTTGCTCCTCGTTTCTTCTTTTCCCATGTTTTCACTGAAATTCAGATCGTTTAACTGGCAGGAGAATATGATGAAATACATTTTTCTCGCCGTATCAGTGGTTCTTCTGTTGTGGCTTCAGGTGATGGCTATCCCTTTTATCATCCTGTTTTACCTGTTTCAGTCACTGATTATGTATCTTACAGATATTCAGGGATAAGCACGTATTACTTCTCGTTGTTCGTAAAATCTTTTTTTCTCAATTCAAAATTCTTTCCGAGATAAACCCTTCTTACCTGTCTGTCATTGGCCAGGTCTTCCGATGAACCGTATTTCATAACAGAGCCTTCAAAAAGCAGGTAAGAACGATCGGTGATTGACAAGGTTTCATGTACATTATGATCGGTAATTAAAATACCGATATTTTTTGTTTTTAATTGTGAAACAATGTTTTGAATGTCTTCTACGGCAATCGGATCAACGCCTGCAAAGGGTTCGTCGAGCAGGATAAATTTAGGCCTTACTGCCAGGGAACGTGCAATTTCTACCCGACGACGTTCGCCACCTGAAAGCTGGATACCGAGGTTTTTCCTAATGCGTGTCAAGCCAAATTCTTCAAGCAAGGATTCGAGACGGTCTTTTTGTTCTTCCTTTGTCATACTGGTAAATTCCATGACCGCTTTGAGGTTGTTTTCCACGCTCATTTGCCTGAAGACAGAAGCTTCCTGGGACAGGTAACCAATTCCCAGTTTTGCCCTTTTGTACATGGGTAGTTGGGTTATTTCCATGTCATCGAGAAAAACTTGTCCCGAATAGGGTTTAACCAGTCCCGTCATCATATAAAATGTAGTGGTTTTTCCCGCACCATTGGGGCCGAGCAAGCCAATAATTTCCCCCTGGCTTACTTCAACGGAAACCTTTTTTACCACCTCTCGCTGGTGATATTTTTTGACGAGGTCTTTTGTCCAGAGTTTCATGTTTTATTTCTCTTTGTTTTCCTGTAAATATTCCCAAAACTCCATGGCCCTGCGGGTATGCGGAATAACAATGGTCCCTCCCACGAGATTGGCAATTCCAAAAATTTCCATCAGTTCTTCTGTAGTTACCCCTTTTTGGTAACAACCTTCCAAATGATAATAAATACAATCATCGCATTTCAATACCATGGAAGCCACCAATCCCAGCATTTCCTTGCTTTTTTCATCCAACGCCCCGGAATGGTAGGCATTGGTATCCACATTAAATATCCTTTTAATAATCTTATTATTGGGAGCTGCCAGGATTTTTTCGTTCATGGCTTCCCTGTATGTGTTGAAATCGTTGGGTTTTACAGCTCTCATTATAAAATGCCTTCTTTTAAAATATCGTGTAAATGAACTACGCCCACATATTTTTCGCCATCCAGTACAGGAAGCTGGGTAATATTGTTGTCTTTCATAATTCCCAATGCTTCCACTGCCAACCGGTTTTTCTGGATTGTTTTTGGCTGTATGGTCATAATATCAGAGGCTTTTAATTTTTTAAAGTCGTCGTGTTTTTCCAACATTCTACGCAGGTCACCATCGGTAATAACCCCCACCAGTTTTTGATTTTTCATAACGGCAGTGGCGCCAAGGCGTTTGGAAGAAATTTCCAGGATAACCTTTTCCATGGGTTCATCAACGGTCACTTGAGGGACCATGTTTTGGGTATACAGATCGCTTACCCGCATGTAAAGGCGTTTTCCCAATGTCCCTCCGGGATGGAGCTTGGCAAAATCGCCAACAGAAAAACCATGCAATTCCAACAGGCTGACCGCCAGTGCATCGCCCATAACAATTTGTGCCGTTGTACTGGAAGTAGGTGCCAGATTATTGGGACAGGCTTCTTTTTCCACCGTTGTGTTCAACACTTTGTCTGCCTGGTTGGCTAAATACGACTGCATATTACCCACAATGGCGATCAGCCGGTTTCCTCTTGCCTTGATCAACGGTACTAATACCTTTATTTCCGGTGTTTCACCGCTTTTGGAAATGGCAATAACCACATCTTCTTCCCTGATAATTCCCAAATCACCGTGGATGGCATCGGCAGCATGCATAAAAATTGCCGGCGTACCGGTTGAATTAAATGTGGCTACAATTTTTGATGCAATGTGGGCACTTTTTCCTATGCCGGTTATAACTACCCGTCCCGGCGATTGGTAAATAATTTGAACCGTATCAATAAAATCCTGATTGACAGAATTTTTTAAGGAACTGACTGCTTTGCTTTCAGTAGCAATGGTTTCAAGGGCAATGGTGCGGATTTTTTCAGAAATTTTCAATTCTTAAAAAATTTTTTTCACGTTGTTGTAAAAAATTATTATTATATTTGTGATAGTACAAAATAAAAAACTAACGAGAATTTCTCTATCATTTTTGATACTGAATCATCGTCCAAAAGTACTATATAAATTTATATTACCGAATATATGGAACGTATAAATAATGATATATACGGCCTGAGGCCTTTGTTGAAGAGTTTTTTCGGTTTCTCAAAATTTATGGGAAACCAGGAAATGATCATCAATAATCTCATGGAGGGAAATGATGGTTTTGTTGTGTTGCCCACCGGCGGAGGAAAATCATTGTGTTATCAGCTTCCTGCCCTGGCCAAACCGGGTACGGCCATCGTTGTGTCACCACTGATTGCTTTAATGAAAAATCAGGTAGACATGGTGCGCAACTTTGGTTCAGACAACGGGATTGCCCACGTTATGAATTCCTCTCTTTCAAAAACAGAAATGAACCAGGTACGTAAAGACCTGCTGGAAGGGAAAACCAAATTGCTGTATATGGCCCCCGAGTCGCTTACGAAAGAAGATAACATAGAATTTCTAAAGAAAATCAAGATTTCTTTTTATGCCATTGATGAAGCACATTGTATTTCGGAATGGGGACATGATTTCAGGCCG
>JALUYM010000113.1 GCA_027018745.1 Bacteroidales bacterium
AAGATAAAAATGATTCCCGTATGTTAAAACGACAATATGAATTGTTTTAAGCAGCAGATTGTTAATAAACCCAGATTGTGTTATGTTTTGGGAGATACGGTTTTTTGTAAGGGGGAAAAGGTTTTTCTGCAGACTTTTTTTAGTTTGTCCTTTTTAGTAATGAAATAAAAAGGGGTTGTCCGGGAAGAAAGAAAAAAACTGTCATGGCGATGACTTCGCCTCAAGGCGGCTACCGTGCATTTTCACCCTTGTTTCCTTGCAACGCTCTTGAATGGACTTTTTATTCAGCCCCTTTTTATTTCATTTAATAATTAATTTTAATATCTGTAAAAATCAGGCTTGTAAGGCCCTTCCACTTTTACACCAATATAAGCGGCTTGTTCGGGCGAGAGTTTTGTCAGTTTCACCCCGAGTTGGTCAAGATGCAAACGGGCCACTTCTTCATCGAGGTATTTGGGCAAACGGTAAACATCTACTTTGTAATGATCGCGGTGTGCCCACAAATCCATTTGTGCCAGTGTTTGGTTCGTAAAAGAGTTGCTCATTACAAACGAAGGATGGCCTGTGGCACATCCCAGGTTTACCAAACGGCCTTCGGCCAGCAGGTATATGCAATGACCATCAGGAAATACGTATTTGTCTACCTGTGGTTTCACATTTATTTTTTTGATTCCCGGATAAGTTTCCAGTTTGTGCACTTGTATCTCGTTATCGAAATGTCCGATATTACAAACGATGGATTCGTCTTTCATGGCAGCCATATGGTCGATTGTAATGATATCGCGGTTACCGGTGGTAGTAACAAAAATGTTTCCCTCTTTAATTGCTTCTTCCATCGTGGTTACTTCAAATCCCTCCATGGAGGCCTGCAATGCGCATATGGGATCGATTTCGGTAACGATAACACGTGCTCCGTATGAACGCATGGATTTGGCAGAGCCTTTACCCACATCGCCGTAACCGGCAACTACTACTACTTTTCCGGCAATCATCACATCGGTGGCCCTTTTGATACCATCGGCCAGTGATTCACGACAACCGTACAGGTTATCAAATTTCGATTTGGTTACCGAATCATTCACATTGATGGCCGGGACCAGAAGTTTGCCTGCTTCATTCCTTTGGTACAATCTGTGTACGCCGGTAGTGGTTTCTTCCGAAACGCCTTTCCATTCTTTCACAATGTTGTGCCACTTGTTGGGATTTTCTTTCAGGGTGGCCTTCAGCAGATTCAGGATCTCTTCTTCCTCTTCACTTTGCGGTTCCACATCCAAAACAGAAGGATCGTTTTCAGCTTCATATCCTTTGTGTATCAACAAGGTAGCGTCGCCGCCATCATCTACTACCAAATGAGGGCCTTTTCCATCAGGAAATGTAAGTGCCTGTTTTGTACACCACCAGTAATCTTTTAAAGATTCTCCTTTCCAGGCGAATACGGGAACACCCTGCGGGTTTTCGGGGGTTCCCTTGCCTACCACAATGGCTGCGGCGGCATGATCCTGTGTGGAAAAAATATTACAACTGGCCCAGCGGACATCGGCGCCCAGTTCAACCAGTGTTTCAATCAAAACGGCAGTTTGAATGGTCATATGCAATGAACCGGTAATACGAGCCCCTTTCAGCGGTTTTTGTGTGCCGTATTTCTTGCGCAAGGCCATCAGCCCCGGCATTTCTTTCTGGGCAATTTCAATTTCTTTTCGTCCCCAATCACTCAAATGTAGATCGGCGACTTTAAATTCTAATCGGGTTTTAACGTTTGTTTCAGACATAATAATAATTTTTCTTTACGGGTGCAAAAGTAAACAATTTTCTGAGCTATAAAGTAGGGCTTAGCAAAGGTCCTTTTGCAAAATAACGTCACCTTGTCAAGACTTCAAAAAAAGGTAAGGCATTGAAAAGACACTTTTATATCAACCGGCACTTCTTTTTTTTATGAGCCGGCTCAGAATGGAGAAAAAAGTTTATTTTTTCTTTTTTATATACCGTTTTTTCGGCAGGTTCTTCGGGTCTTTGGCTATGGCATAGCAGTCTTCGAGCGTTAAGGCAGCGGCTTCCCTGTCTTTGGGGATTTTGTAATTCTGCTTTTTGATAACCAGATAAGGTCCCCAGCGGCCGTTGAGCACCTGCACATCGGGGTCTTCTTTAAAGGTTTTGATCACCTTTTCACGGTCGGCTTTGCGTTTGGCTTCGATGATGTCGATGGCCTCATCCAGCGTAAGCGAAGCCGGATTGTAATCCTTTTTAATGGAATAAAAGAGTTTGTTGTGTTTCACGTAGGGGCCGAAACGGCCAATGGCTACCGTGACCTCTTCGCCTTCGTACTCGCCCAGATGACGGGGGTATTCAAAAAGTTTCAGGGCTTCTTCCAGGGTAATGGTCTCCAGGCTCTGGCCTTTTTGCAGGCCGGCAAAACGGGGTTTCTCTTCCGATTCGGTATCCCCGATCTGCACAATGGCACCGTAGCGCCCAATTTTGGCATAGACGTTCTTACCGGTTGCCGGGTCTTTGCCCAGAAGTTTTTCCCCGCTAAATTTGCCTGAATTCTTCAGGGTTTCCTGCACCTTTTCATGAAACGGGCCGTAAAACTCTTTGATGATGCTGTTCCAGACTTTTTTCCCTTCGGCAATTTCATCAAACTCTTTCTCCACGTTGGAAGTGAAGTTGTAATCGATGATATCCTGAAAATACTGTTCCAGAAAGCGGTTGACCAGCGTTCCGATATCGGTGGGAAAAAGTTTTGCTTTTTCGGTTCCCGTATTTTCTTTGGTGGTTTTTTCCTCCAGCCGGCCGTTTTTCAAGATGATGTTGCGCAGATTCCTTTTTTCGCCCGGACGGCTCTCTTTCACCACATATTCCCGCTTTTGAATGGTAGAGATGGTGGGGGCGTATGTGGAAGGCCTTCCGATGCCCAGTTCTTCCATTTTACGGACCAGGCTGGCTTCGGTGTAACGCGGCGGATGTTTGGTAAAAGTTTCTGTCGATTTCATTTCAAGCAGGTCGAGGCCATCGCCTTTGGCCAGCGGCGGCAAAAGAGAGGCATCCTGTTTTTCATCCCCGTTGTCTTCCGGAGAGGGGCGGTACACTTTCAGGAAACCGTCGAATTTTACCACTTCGCCGGTGGCAACAAACATTTTACCGGCACCGGAGGATTTGATCCTCAC
>JALUYM010000114.1 GCA_027018745.1 Bacteroidales bacterium
AGGGGTCGGGTTTCCCCGAAATGGTTCGAAGTGCTATCCAAAACAGGCTTTCCAATGATCGCATGGAGGTAGTACCGACAGGAATGATCATTTTATCAGCAGAACGATGGATGTGTTTTAATGTATTGAGGGAAACCCGGATTTGTTCGGTATGCATTTCATGTTCGCCTATGGTTTCCGACGAAACCGGTTTAAAAGTACCTGCCCCCACATGTAATATGAGTTTGTCTTTGTCCAACCCTTTTTCGTCCAACTGGTGCAGGATATTTTCCGTAAAATGCAATCCGGCCGTAGGTGCTGCAACCGAACCGTTCAGCCTGGCATACACGGTTTGGTAACGTGTTTTGTCTGTTTCTTCCGCTTCGCGATGCAAATAAGGCGGCAGCGGGGTCAGCCCGGAAGATTCCAGGATATCTGCAAAAGGGATATTTTCCGGTTCCCAGGAAAAAGAAATCCGGAAAGCACCTGATAGTTTTTCTTTTTTTTCTGCAAACAGCCGGACATTTTGATTTTTTATTTGCAGTTTTGTTTCGAGGCGTCCCTCTTTCCAACGGCGTGCATTTCCCACCAGACATTTCCAAACTACCGGTGGTTGTTGTTGAAAAGCCAGTTGAAAATCGTTCACCGGTTTCAACGGCTCAAGGCAAAATATTTCAATATGGGCACCGGTAGGTTTTTTAAACAAAAGCCGCGCCTGGATAACCCGCGTTTCATTGAAAAGTAAAAAGGTGTCAGCAGGCAGTAAACCTGGTAAATCAGTAAATTTTTTTTCTGCCAACTTTCCTTTATTCAGAAACAGTAACTTCGACTGGTCGCGTTGTGCCAAAGGATATTTGGCAATGCGGCTGTCGGGCAGGGGGTAGTCATAATCCTCAATTCTGATGCCGGAAGGGTCCATGTTTTTTTATTCAGGCGGCAAAAATAAGAAACATATCGTTTGCAGTATATGGAAGAATTTGCCTGAAACTGAACAAAAATATCAGCTGTAACAATATTGCGGGAAGTATCTTGGTTTTTTTACGAGTGGCCGCCCACAACAATACGCATAATTTTGATGTTCAGAACAATCCAGCGCCATACCTGCCAGGGCCAAAACTTGCGCCAATACAAGGTTGCTTTCGTCGGCATCGGAGGATAAGATTCTTCAGAATAAGCCAGTGTTTTATGTTTTTGTTTTTTCATTTTATTATGTTTTTCAAATGATGACAAAGTAGTTTTTTATTCGGGCAACAGCCACCAGAAAGGATAGCCCTTGGCTTTGTGCAGGAACATGTAATGCATGAACCATTTCAGCCAATGGCCGGCCAGTCCTGCTTCTCCAACGGTATACCGGATATCACGGCCGTACGTGGGATATTTGTCCCAGTCCTGCACGATGGGAAACACTGTCATGGTAGCCGCGCCTCCCTTGAAATGGCCAAAACCTGCCGAGACGATACAGGCAGCCCCCATGCGCGCCATGGAAGCTTTATGTTTCAGGGAAGCATCACCCTTTTTAACCCATGCAATAATATTTTGGGCAATAATTTTACCAATAACCCCGGAAGGCATTCCGGTCCGTGGCGGCGCAGGGAAAATCCCCGTTCCGTTGGGACTGAACATGGGTTTAGAAATGGGGTGGGGCGGGGCAAAGGCGATGCCTGCAGCAAAAATATTTTTATAATCAGGGTTTTGGTATGTCGAAGGCCAGTCTGCCGCTTTCCATTCCTCAAAGGGTTTTTTGGAATAATCCGCATCTACTTTCATGAACCCGTTGGGGGCGAATAAAACGGAAGTTATGTCTTCCCCTTTTTTATCAAAAGCTTTTATTCCGGGACCTGTAAAAGAAGGGATCAGCATGGCAAAATCGAACGTTTCTTCATGTTCTGTACCATCCAGGAGTTCATAATAAATTTTTCCTGCATCCACTTTTTTAACCCCGGCGCGTTTGATCCAGGTTATATCTCGTTCTTTCAAAAACGATTCGGCAAAAGTTTTGGTTGCAGTTATGTAACCACCTCTTTTAATATAAGCTCCCCCCATACCAAAATCACCTACCTCAAATTCGTTGGTGAGCCATTTTATCTCGGCCAAATGTTCCAGTTTTCGTTTGGCTATTTCATAATGAATATTCAGGATATACTCAAAAGCTGCTCCCTGGCATGTTGCTCCTGGGTGTCCGGTACCGACTATAAATTTTTGTTTTTCTCCTTTTTCCATGCGGGCCAGCGATTCCTGTAACTTTTTCCAGGCTTCGGCAGCATGGCTGAACGAACAGACGGAAACCGTATTTTTTCCGGGCCCGAGGCCTTCTGTGGCTTCAAAGTTTAATTTGGGCCCTGTAGCATTGATCAGAAAATCATATTCTACTTTTTCCGTTTTTCCTGTTTTATCCTGACCGGTATATTCAATAGTGACGAATGCTTTTTCCGTATTCTTATCCCCTTCGGGGTGAATGGAAACAGCTTTGGCCTGCTTGAAAATAATACCGGCTTTTTTATAACGAGTGTCCAATCTGAATTTTACCTGTTCCGGGGTCATCCGGCCCACGCCTATCCAGATATTGGAAGGGATCCAATGGTAATAAAGAGTGGGGGCCACAACAATTACTTCATGTTTTCTCCCCAGTTTTTTTCTGAGCCAGGTGGAAGCAGTATGGCCGGAAATTCCGGCTCCCAATACGAGTAATTTTGCCATAATTTATATTCATTTTAAATTAAAATCGGCCACAAAGCTAAAAAAAAATCGGCTAATTCCTATTTTAATGCGCCAGGATTTTAAAAAGCAATAGGCCAATGAAAAAATAAAAGTCTGCTTTAAACCGAATTTTTTTAATTTTGAATAAAAATATTGGTATGGCATTGAAAAATCATATTCCCAACAGCATTACTTTATTAAATCTTACCTCTGGCATTGTTTCTGTCTATTTCGGGGTAAAAGGCACACCTGCCGATTTGGTGTTTGCCGGTATTTTTATTTTTGTGGGGGCATTTTTTGATTTTTTTGATGGTTTTTCGGCCCGGTTGTTACATGCCAAAAGCGGAATCGGGTTGCAGCTGGATTCGCTTTCCGACATGCTTACTTTTGGTGTTGCCCCCGGATTTATTTTGTACCAAATGATTTTGATCAGCCATGGAAACCCGGCAGCAAAAGGA
>JALUYM010000115.1 GCA_027018745.1 Bacteroidales bacterium
GGAAGCCATTTACACCCTGCGCAACGGTTATGAATATTATGCCAAAAGCATTACGGATATTTTACTCCACAGTTATCTGTCTGACAAAAAAATAGGTCCGGTAGAAAAAGAAAACAAACTTAAAAATCTGTCACCAAGGGAACTCGAAGTTTTTAAACTGTTTGCCGAAGGCATGTCAAACCGGCATATTGCCGAAAAGCTTTTTATCAGTGTGCGAACAGTGGAGACACATAAAAACAATATTATGAAAAAGATAGAGTTAAAAACTACCGTTGATCTGGTGAAATTTGCCATTAAAAATAATATCATCCAAATTGATTGATTCCCGCTTCAGGCATTACAGCTTTTGTCCGGATTGTTTTTTGACCAACGTGTTCTCAAGCCAGTTAAGTATTTTCTCATCCGATATCATCATCGCACCCATTTGGCAATGATCGCCTGCCCCTTCTTCATTTGTAAAAAGCAGATATGTTTTAGGGCATTTTAAGGCATTGTATAATTGCCTGGCCTGACCGGGCATATCTGTGTCGTTCTTTGAATCTACAACCAGAACGGGACATTTTATCTTATCCGCATAACCTTTCATATTGTAAGGCCTGAGCTTCTCAAGAAAATCTGTTGGCGAATTTGCATCAAACGTAAACATGCCGTTTCCAAAAAACCAGCCCACATCCACATCCTTGTTCCGGATTTTCATGATTTCCCTGTTGAACTCTTCGGATGCTTTTTTGTTGTTGAGGATTTCTTTTATGTTGGGTGGACATTTTTTAATGGCATTGGCATAAAAATCGTACACCCCGCCGTCGGCAACACAAGCCTTGATACGATGTTCGAAAGCCACGGCACGTGGGGCGAGATAGCCTCCAAAGCTAAAACCTATAAGCCCAATCTTCCCCGGGTCTGTCTCCGGAAGTTTTAGTACATAATTAACCACCGGGGTTACTACGTTCTCCCAGTCTGGCCGGAACGGGATTTTCTGCACACGTATCATTTCGCCCTGTCCGGGCCCCTCAAAGAGAAGACAGTTAAAACCTCGTTTTACTGCAAGATAAGCAATTTCGAAATAAAGTTCCTCAGCCGTACCATCAAATCCGCTGTGAATAATCAGTAACGGCCTTTTCTTTCCAGAATTATCTACAAGACACAGATAACCGGGTAATGTGGTTTTTTCAAAAGGTATTCTGACGAATTTTATCGGATTCGCAGAGAGTTTTGCCGCTTGTTGGAAACATTCGCGGCTTTTGCCCCAGGTTTTCAGTATTCGTGGATCCTTAGGGTAAGTGTGAAGAAAGAATTCTGCGGTCCTGTAATAATTTGAAGCGCGAAAATAAGCTTCTTTTGCACTTTCTGTATCCCCTTCGGCGAGGAACCGTTCCGCCGTTTTCTCAAGACGTTTCGCCGTTTTATCCCATTCTTTATACCAGCTCTCATTATCTCCATCTTTTATGCGATAGGCGGTGCTTAAACATTCTCCGATGTCAGCACCTCCTGTGCTGCTGTAACCCATTGTCCTTAAT
>JALUYM010000116.1 GCA_027018745.1 Bacteroidales bacterium
GGGTCTTTGAATATGAATCCTCCGGTTTGGGCATATACATTAGAAAAAAGGAGGCTGACAATTGTAAAAAGAAAACTTACCCTTAACCGTTTTTTTTCTTTTTTAAATTTCATTCTTTTCTCCTTCATTGGTTTTAGTTAAAATCTGGTTTATATTATGAAGTTGTTTAAAAATTAAAATAAAATTCGATTATAAGGATTTGAAAACAGTAAATAAATATAATTTTATTATTAACCCTTCTATACACTCCTCCCAAGAGAAGAATGAAGGGGTTTATCTACTGATTTACAACTTAATACATTTAAATTAACAAGGTTAACTTTAAACAACTTCTATGTCTATCCCATTGTAATAGCGTAAATTCTGATACCAATAGCAACATAATGTGCAATTTTAATCATATTTTCAGAAAAAACAAAAATAAATTTGAGATGATTAATAGAACAGGGTATAATAAAACTGATTTACAGGAATATGCCTGTTTAATTTTCCAAAAATAAAAGGGGCCGGGCAGCAGGGGGGGTAATTACATTAGACAAACCTTTCAATCAACTCCACCAGCCTACTGGAATAACCCATTTCATTGTCATACCAGGCCACTACTTTCACCAGTTTGTTCTTGTCGCCCAAAACAGCTGTCAGATTGGCATCGAAAATGGCTGAATGCGTGTTTCCAATAATGTCGGCGGATACAATAGGGTCTTCTGTATATTGCAATATGCCTTTAAGGCGGTTTTGTGCCGCTTCTTTGAAAGCGGCATTGATTTCTTCCACGCTGGTCGATTTTTTCAGGGTGCAGGTGAGATCGGTAAGCGAACCATCGGGAACAGGAACACGTATCCCTGCACCGCCAAGATTGTATTTTAAATGCGGGAATATTTTGGTGGATGCTTTAGCGGCACCTGTAGTGGTGGGAACTATAGAATAAGCTGCAGCACGCCCGCGGCGCCAGTCTTTGTGGGGTCCATCCACAATATTCTGATCTTTGGTATATGAATGGACAGTGGTCATGAAAGCTTTGTCGATACCCCAAAGTTCATCCAGGATCATGATTAGTGGCGCAACATTATTGGTGGTACACGAAGCGTTGGAAATGATCACATCATTTTTGTCAATGATCTCATCGTTCACCCCCAAAACCACATATTTTACATCATCGCGTTCGCCTTTGGCAGGTGCGGAAATAATGACTTTCCGGGCACCCGATTTTTCCACGTGCTTGATGGCATTATCCCGGTCTGCAAACTCACCGGTCGATTCGATCACCACATCTATTTTCAGTTTTTTCCATGGAAGTCTGGAAGGATCTGGTTCATTAAGAACAATAATCTTCTTTCCGTTAACGTAAATATGCCCGCCGTTGTGTTCCACTTTTCCGTCGAATTGCCCCTGGACCGAATCGTATTTGAGCAAATGGGCAAGATTGGCAGCATCGGTCAGGTCGTTGATGGCAACGACTTCCATATTGTCCTTTTTTTGTATGTTTCTGAAAGTTATGCGGCCGATTCGTCCGAAGCCATTGATGGCAATACGTATTGTAGACATGTTGTTAAGCTGTAAATGTTGGGGCAAATTTATGAAACTCTG